>CAZBMX010000176.1:0-1602 GCA_964493195.1 uncultured Pseudomonadales bacterium | reverse complement strand
ACGTTCGCCAACTGATGGCAGGGGTGTATACCTATTTGCCATTCGGCTTGCGAGTACTGCAGAACATCGGTCAAATTGTCCGTGAAGAAATGAACGGAATCGGAGGGCAGGAAATTTTGATGCCTGCGCTTATTCCTTCCGCCAATTTTAAACAAACCGGTGCTTGGGACAGCGTGGATATACTCTTTAAGCTTCAAAGTCAAACAGATCGCGAGTACGGGCTTGGCTACAGTCATGAAGAAGTTGTCACGCCGCTAGTTCAAGAGTTCGTACCCAGCTACAAAAACTTGCCACTTGCGGTATATCAGATCCAGTGGAAGTTCCGAGACGAGCTGCGTGCCAAGTCAGGTATTTTGCGCGGCCGCGAGTTCCAGATGAAAGACATGTATAGTTTTCACGAAACACAGGAAGATTTTGAGCGCTTTTATGAACAAGCCAAGCAAGCATATTTGCGCGTGTTTGACCGGATGGGACTAACTGCCAAAGTCACGGAAGCCTCCGGCGGCAACTTCACCCAAAAAATCTCCTACGAGTTCATGGTGCTGACCGATGCGGGCGAAGACGATATTTTGTACTGCGACGCGTGTGAGTTCTGCGTAAACACTGAGATTGCCAAACAAAAGGTCGGTGATGCGTGCCCCAAATGCGGAAACGGCAAGCTAGCCATGGCTCGCGCATCGGAAGTAGGCAACGTGTTTGACCTCGGCCGCAAGTACAGCAAAGACTTCAACTTTGTCTACACCAACGCAGCCGGCGAACAAGCGCAGCCGATCATGGGCTGCTACGGCATCGGCATCTCCCGCACCATGGGCGTGATCACCGAGAAAATGAATGACGAGCGAGGTATCATCTGGCCTAAGTCTGTGGCCCCTTTTGCCGCGCACTTAGTCTCCTTGCCAGGCGGAGAGGACAAAGCAACCAAACTCTATGAGGCATTACGCGAAGCAGGCATCGAAGTTCTGTGGGATGACCGAGAAATCCAAGCTGGTGCCAAGTTTGCCAACGCTGATCTGATGGGCATGCCCGTACGTCTGGTGGTATCCGGTAAAACCGGCGAGCAAGTTGAGTGGAAACTGCGCACAAGTGCTGAGACTGAACTTCTTGAGACATCCGAAGTCATACTCAGGTTACGCCAATAACTATGGATCGCGCGTACAAATCTCTGATTTTTACCAAACATGCGCTCGAGCGCATGACAGATCGATCAATTTCCCAGGACGCCGTGTGGCGAGTGCTCCAACACCCCGACCGCACGCGTCCTGAGGGCAAGGCAAACACCACCCGGTTTATTCGACAGATAAGCAATCGAACATTTCATGTGATTGGAACGTACTTGCCAGAGCGGAAGAAAACACTGATTGTTTCCGCCTGGGTGCGTGGGGAGGAAGATAGGGTGACGTTGCTGTGGCAGGTAGTGACAGCTCCATTCAAGTTAGCGTGGTGGATCCTCAGAAAGCTGTGGTAGGTCTCTCAAACATTTAAAAGTTTCACGATAGACAGGCAAATTTTCTGCATATTTGTTTCCTTCAAGAATTTTCAGTATAGCGAGTATGAGATCTCTTTTTTGTTGCACAGAAAATGAAGCAGTAATGTCAACATTCA
>CAZBMX010000175.1:0-1654 GCA_964493195.1 uncultured Pseudomonadales bacterium | reverse complement strand
CCAGACGGTTGGCCGACTATAAACAACTACCCCTTCTTTTTTCTGATCTGTCAAGACTTGCGAATATACTCAAAAATAGCACCAAACCGGTTCAACTACTGATTGCTGGCAAGGCTCATGCCGGTGACAGCGCTGCAAAAACAAAACTACAACAAATCATTGGATACATGCAAAATGAGTTGTGCGGTCAAGCACTTTTCGTGCCAAATTACTCAATTGAAGTTTCTCAGATGCTTACACGAGGCTCTGATGTTTGGCTCAACACCCCAATCTATGGTAGAGAAGCGTGTGGAACTTCAGGTATGAAAGCAATAAGCAATGGCGTCCTACAATGCACAGTTGCAGATGGGTGGTCTGCCGAAGTTAATTGGCAAAACACCGGTTGGGTGCTTGATCACACTAGTATCTCCGAAAGCACTTATAACACTCTTGAGCACAACATAGTGCCACTATATTATTCTCGTAATGAGCAGAACCTCCCTGCTGAGTGGACAGCAATGATGATGCGTTCAATTGAACTCTCGCGCCAATTCAGCGCTGAGAGAATGCTCAATGAGTACATTGACAAACTATACAGTTAGTTCTTACAATCATTCTTCATGCCAGCACAAAAATACAAAAAGTACTATCAACTTATGACCGAGCAGAACCAAGCTCTCTTTGATACATTCCAAATTATTCACGATGGTTTCGTGAAACAATCTGATACCTGGTCTGACAAGTTTCACACAGTAGGTCTAGAAATCGTTGATGTCATGCGGTTTTGGGAACGCAAATTATGCGCTGGTATGGAACGAGGTGCGCATGCTCAGTATTCAAATCGTGTAGCCGAAAAATTTTGGGAGGAAATTAAAAAACGATTCAGTCACATTGAGCTAGTGGGAGTAAAGAAAAAGTAATCAACTCACTAGCAGTGTGACCTTCTGTGCGGTATAATTGCCGCATCTATTCCCGAATAGTGAAGTGGCATCACAACAGATTCTGACTCTGTTATCCTAGGTTCGAATCCTAGTTCGGGATCATTCGCACACTCAAGCTATCCGTTGTGAGAGTTCTCGCAAATGGACGTCTCGCTTGCGTAAGAAACTCTCCAAATTAAACCCTACTCTTTTCACCAAATCCAAAACGTGTCGAGCTCCAACATGCTGTGGCAGCACCACGTAGGATGCGCCTGCTTCATATAGGCTGAGTGCATCCGTTTTGTGCTGGGCAAACGAAATCACCACTGGAGGATTGGAAAGTGTCGCTATGTGTTTTGTCACTAACAAATTCGCCTCCAGTGCTGGAATCGTCGTGATCACTAGCTTGCTTTTGCGTATCGGCAGTGACTCAAGAAACTCGGCGTTACTAGCGTCCCCATACATGACGGGTATTTTTTTGCTTGTAAGTCGTTCGGCTGTCTCCGGATCATAGTCTACGACGGCTACGCTATATCCCAACTCTTCTGCTAACTGCAGAAACTCATGACCTGAGCGGTTAAAACCGAACAAAAGAACGTCATATCTTGCCATGGTAGACTGTCGTTTCGTACCAGCCTTACGCAATTCCAAGTACTGTAGCAAGTGCTCTACAACGGGATAGATTTTTTGTCCGTATAAAATAAGGTATGTTGACACCGAAATTGTTACTAGCCCCACCAAAGTAATGATGGTTA
>CAZBMX010000174.1:0-1671 GCA_964493195.1 uncultured Pseudomonadales bacterium | reverse complement strand
AGTGTTGTGTCAACTCTGTTGCTGGCGATATCCCAAGCTTGTCTTGAATTCATCCAAGTGCTTAAGCGCAGTTTGAATGCCAGAAATAACTGTGCGGCTGGGGTTATCAACAACTGAAACTGGAATGCCCAGTGTGCTTACCAAATATTGATCCAAGCCATCAAGCTGTCCAAGCCCTCCAGACAACAACAAACCTTTGTCGATTATATCAACAGTCAATTCTGGTGGCAAATCTGTCAGCAAATCTCTCAGAAGTGCTACATATTGATCAATAATGTGCATGGTCTCAGCCTGAAAATCCTGACTATGCACGATCAGCTCTGTGGGACTTGTAGTCTGTGCATCAGCTCCAGTGATCAGCTGCTCCCGATCTCTAGTTGGATCAGCGGTCAGCACATGTTTGAGTATTTGTTCAGCCACTTCTGCACTTACAGTTACTCCAAGCTTTTTCCTTGTGATGGTTTGCACCACCCGCCGTAATGCACCACCGGCTTTGGTAGTATGTTCGTGTTTAATAGAGCTGCCAAGTGCAACCACCACTGCCTCAACCACACTTTCGCCCAACTGCATCAAAAAGCAGCCTGATGCGTCAGCAATCGGCACTCCCGAACCAATGCTCGCTGCCAAAGGCGCAGAAATCAAATACACCTCCCGAGCACCCATATCATACAAAAGTTCGTTGAGCACACCATGATCTGCGGGTTGAGCACTACCAGAAATGCTGGCCATAAACACTGGGCTGATTAATGGTGATCGGGGAAAAACCCTTTGTAACAATGCTTGCACCAAGGCTGCTGCAGCTTTTTGATCATAGATCACCCCATCCTGAACTGGTGCAACAACTCTAATTGGAGCTTGAACACGACCCTCCATCGCTCGAGCATCTTCACCCACTGCCAATACTTTTCCAGATGTACCATGCACTGCGATGCGAGACGGCTCATCTGCCACTAGTCCAATTCCAGCAATAACCACCCGCACACGATCGCTGCCAAAGTCGATGCCAATCTTCCGATTTATGCCAGATAGTAATGGAATGCGCATAGTCAAACTATACTCGTACAGTAGACGGACACGGAAAAAATTGCAAGCCGTGTCACAAGATTACAACACACCTAACGCTAGCCCCACTGCCGTGTGACAGGTATAATGGAACCATGGAGTCCGTCAATCGTCGAGTCTTATACACACTACTCTCTGCATGCATCATCATTGGAGGCAGTGTCGCTGCGATTCAGTATGCCAAAGGCAAGTATCGCTTAACGGATACTGGCTTTGCACCAGGAACAGGACTGCTCTCAGCAACTTCACTTCCCACCGGGGCCGAGGTTTATGTTGACGATAAGCTCGTCACCGCAACAGACGACACCTTATACCTTGAGCCAGGCCAATACACTGTCCGCATCACCAAAGATGGTTATGCCCCCTGGCAAAAACAGTTACAAATTGAACAAGAACTAGTCGCTCAAACCAACGCCAAACTTTTCCCTATTGCACCTAGCCTCAGCACCTTGACATTTACCGGAGCAGAAAACATTGTCCCATCACCTGATGGCCAAAAAATTGCCTACTACACTGCATCGGCCTCCGCAGAACGTAAAAATGGCCTATACGTACTTGACCTTGGCAATAATACGCTTTCATTGCAACGCGGACCGCGCCAAATTGTCG
>CAZBMX010000173.1:0-1820 GCA_964493195.1 uncultured Pseudomonadales bacterium | reverse complement strand
CACACGTTGTAGCAGTTATACCTACTTGAAAAATGGGATCTCCGTCTAGATAGACATTCACGTATCCGATTGCATCTTCATAACTGTCAACTGCGGGTTTATAGTCGATTTTAACATCATGTTTTCCCAATGATGCATGTATGGGACGCAGAAGTTGCATCAGTTGTGCATGGACAGTAAGCGAGACCTCTAATCTGTGCAGCTTGCCTTCTGGATTGCTTTCCTCTTCAGGTGGGTCAATTGAGGCCTGACAAGCGAATGAGAGATGATGTAAAAGCTCTTGACCAACCAGATTCGTATGGTTTTTAAAATAGGTCAGGAGACTATCAATGCTTGCTTTTACAATTTCTGGTGGAATACCAAGCAACAAGCTGTCAGCCAATTCTTCCGATGCGTCCATCTCGATCTTGTCAATTTTTGGTTCGTTCAATTGTACCCACTGGGCTTCATCTTTTAAGTCCTCGCTACTAACTATATCGGCGAGCACCAATTTAGCTAAAACAAGCAACCGCTGCTCTTTCGGAACTTCAACCATTCGGTTTTTGCCAGCAATGACTTCAGTAACACTCATATATTGCTTCTAAGCAATTCTCCTTGCGGCATCCGCACCTTCCGCGGCGTAAAAACCAATGCCACAACACTTACGACTGCAATAATCCCCCCAAACACCGTCAGCGTCATTTGATTGCCAAAATAAGTCGCGATCAAACCAGCCAGCGGAGGTCCAACGATGTAGGCAGTACTGCATGTCGCATTTTGCAATCCAATCATCGAGTTGCCAAACTTGCCCACTCGCACGACGAAGTCCTCAAAGGTTGCATTCATTTCAGGATATGCCAGGGCAAAACAGAGTGACGCTACAAATACTGCCAGCAACAGCAGCTCAACCTGCGCGGTCAGGCTGCCGATGCACAGCAACACGCCGCCTATCAAGCCTGCCAAGAAAGCGGTCCGCTTTTTGCCACCCAACTTGACCGAAAACTTGCGGGCAAACCAGGGCATTATCAAGAAAGGTGTTGTGTAAGCAGGCAACAAGAGTATGCCGAGTGCGTGACTGTGTTTGAGTTCTTCAGACAGCAAAGTGCCAACTGACATATAGGCAGTGTCAATCAAGACTAGCGAAAAGGTGAACAGCAGTAGTGGCCAAATTCGCTGGCTAATTAGCTCCCACAGGTGTAGTTGTGATGGTGCGTGTACGTTTTTCGTATGCAGACTTGCGATGGGGTTATCGTTGACATGAGCGCGGCCAGAAGAAGCTAGCAACAACTTGAACGTAACAGCGCCGAGGAAAAACAACAACGCCGCCGCAGCAAGCGGAAAGTGATAGCTCTGGGCAAACAGCAAGCTAGCGATCACTGGCCCAAACAGAAATCCAATTGAGTGCAGCACTTCAAAAAATGCCCAGCTCGATTCGTGAGTACTATGGTGAACTTTAGCTTTAACAAATGAAAACTCGGCAAACTTGATCAATTCGTAGTACACACCCCATATGCCCATGGCAGCGATGAAGATGGGCAATGAGTGCGGCAGGTTGAGTAAAATGAGCGGAAAGCAAATGGCTAGTAACAGCAACCACTTGGTAAAGAATCCGTACGAGTGCCTGGGAAAGAACCTGCCAGCCAGAAAATCAAAACTCAAGCCAAAGATTGATGAAGTGCTCATCACCAGCCCCATCAACAACGGACTGCTAAATTGCGCTTCTATCAGGAGTGGCGCCACATATGACATGATCGCGTCACCTGTCATGACTGCGATCAAAACCACGCCGAAGCCACCCAGTAGCCGATGCTGTGGTGAAAACAAACCTGTGTGGACAGATG
>CAZBMX010000172.1:0-1835 GCA_964493195.1 uncultured Pseudomonadales bacterium | reverse complement strand
CTTGCATCGATTCAACAGCACACTGGAGGCTGTTGAGGAAAGAGTGAGTGCAATAGCGCAACCTTTGATGGCTCTTGGTGGAGCAGTTTCAGGATTGCGGAGTGGTATGAAAATTTTTGAGCTGTTTGTAACTTGGCTTAATCGGAACACAAGTGATGGAAAATAACAGAGAAGCCGGTTCGTTTGTTAATGGATTTATGCTTGGAATCGCTGCAGGTGTGATCGGGTATGTCGCGTTCGGGACTAAACGAGGAACTGAGATTCGCAAACGTTTGCAAGCTGAGTGGCTGGCAGCCAAAGAGAGCGTATCCAATTCAGATGCAGATGGCGCAGTTGTGGAAACAGCCCAGAGTGTTTTCGGTCAAATAAAACATGTATTGAAGCAAACACTCTCTTCTTTTGATGGTTTGGGTGCAACTGCGGAAGAGAAAAATCACAAAAAACACAATAAAGTGAAAAATCAAAAAACTAGTAAGCCCAAAAAATTTACCGGCTTGTAAATTGTGCCTTTTTAGGTAGCTCGTTATTCACGAATCACGCAGTATCTTCGGATGAATTCTTGATTCGCACCTGAATCGTCTACTGGTACGTAGATTATTGGTTGCTCATCAACCTGATAGGCACAATCTAACGTGACAGAGCCATATTTGCCAGTTGCAGTGAGTGTCATTTCGCAAAATTGGTTATCTGCAAAGCTTTTTTTACCACTGAACAAAAGTGAGCCAGTGGCGCCCAAAGCAACTTGTTGTCCAGCTGTGCAATCTTGCACTGAAACCGCTACACCGTTATTGGGATCAGCAAACGTTTTGTCTGTCTTTCCTCCCGCTGCTTGGCTAGTGTCAATAGCAGAGTTCTGCTGTTGTGTGGCCTCTCGTGGTGTGTTAAATCGTTGCCATAGATAGTAGCTTCCACCGCCCAAGATGCAGAGAACGAACAGGAGGCGAACTATTGGTCTTATCCGATTCGCTTTGGCTTGTGTTTGCAGGTGATAT
The DNA here is from genome assembly GCA_964493195.1 of uncultured Pseudomonadales bacterium. Lineage (GTDB taxonomy): Bacteria > Patescibacteriota > Microgenomatia > UBA1400 > PJMF01 > CAZBMX01. The sequence goes on along the minus strand of CAZBMX010000172.1, from coordinate 843 downwards.
CCAGTTTGAGGGTGCGGAGACTGTTGCGCGGATGGTGTCGTGAACTCTTGCATACACCTCTATACTATCCTAGAAATGGATGTAATTGCAAATCAAGATGCGAGTTGTCGCATAAACCATCTCCACAATTTGTCCTCTGGCTGGTACAATTCCACTCATGCAATCACCAAACGATCTTCGCACTGCCTACTTGGATTTTTTCGCGAAACTAAATCATGTGGTCGTACCTTCAGCCAGTTTGGTACCAGAAAATGATCCCACAACTTTGTTTACCGGTTCCGGCATGCAGCCGATGATCGAGTACCTCTTAGGGCAGCCACATCCTCTGGGCAGGCGCATCGTCGATAGCCAAAAATGCTTCCGTTCTCAGGATATTGAGGAAGTAGGGGATAATCGCCACACCACATTTTTTGAAATGTTGGGCAATTGGTCGCTTGGTGATTATTTTAAAGCTGAGCAGCTAGAATGGTTTTTTCAATTCCTCACTCAGTCTGCACAGATTCCTGCCGAGCGATTATACGTGACGGTGTTCAGCGGTAACGAACAACTGGGGATTGGTCGAGATGACGAGTCTGTAGCTATTTGGCAAAAGTTGTTTGCTCGGGCTAACATCACCGCCAAGGCTGTGGAGCACGCTGACAGAGATGGGATGCAAGAGGGCAGAATTTTCTACTACAACGAGAAAAAAAATTGGTGGTCACGGGCAGGTGTGCCTGACAATATGCCTGCGGGTGAACCAGGCGGCCCAGACAGTGAGGTTTTTTACGACTACGGTGCACAGTTGCGGCTGCATGAAAAATCGGCCTTTGCGGCACAACCGTGCCACGTCAACTGCGATTGTGG
>CAZBMX010000171.1:0-1851 GCA_964493195.1 uncultured Pseudomonadales bacterium | reverse complement strand
ATTAGTTGTGTGCTGAGATCATCAAATGCATACCCCAACAATTGATCTAGGGGTGTTTGTTGCAAAATAACTAGTTCGATAAGTGATTCCGAAACTGTTTTTCCAGAGATTGCACTCTCCCAGGTGGTGAAGTCATCTGAAGTCTGAAAATAAACTTTATTTGACCCGATAGTTAGCTTGAGACGGAAGATTGGAAACTCATTGGGAAATGAAACAATTTCCAGGTCTGCTCGCATAGGCTCAATTTTTGGATCTTTGTGAGGGACAAGAACAGAAAATTCACGGGTAATTTGAGGCATGTTTAATGCTGCAAAAGCTTGAGTCAATGTTGAAAATACAGCATCAATCGCGCTCACCAATGGCTCAAGGCTAGCTTCAAGTTTATTTTGGAACTCTGGATTCCGCACAATTTTTCTGACCTGAAGTTTGGTTTTACTTATGATATCCAACAGATTTGCTGCAGATGTTCTCTCTGGAATAATTGGATTACCCATATGTTTCCCGCATAACTATTGTAGTGGTTCAGCCACTACTACTACTCTTTTACTATCCAACCACCCTGTACAGCTGTAGAGTACCAGACCATTTTCCGATCCCTGTGCCAAAGCTGCTCTGTCATTGGCGTCCGTGGTGGTGACAATGGTCGCAGTGTACAATCTGCGTTGGCCGTTGGCAAACTCAACAGCGATCACGTCGCCTACTTTGGTTCTAACGAGGTCACCCAAAATACTCTTCCAATTGTGACCGTAAATTACTTGGCCACGAGCTCCTACTGCCTCAGGAGTCGTGAGAACAGCTGCGCCACCAGTGGGAATGGTCCAACGCTCATCTGTGTATGGTACAGCAAAGAGGGGAACAGAAAGTTCTAGGCTGGGCATGATAATTCGAATGGGAAAGCCAGACAACTCTGCAGACGCAACCGCAACGGCAGCTGGTGTTGCCGCTTGAGGCTGGATAGGAATTAAAATGGGCAAAAAGGGCAAGCTGAGAATAAAACAACCGAGCAAGATAGAGCTTGCACCAAGCAACCGCAGGAAGCGACTTAGATAACGAGCCTGTCGATTGGTCATGCGCGTTTAATTGCAGTGTTTTTACCTAGTCTCCAGAGTACGACTCCACCGAGCAATGCAGCGACTCCCCACTTTAGTGTGCCAGTTGCCGCTAGTTGTGCGCCAAGCACCTGTCCATAGGTTTGTGCACTGGATGAGCCACCCACACCACTACTGGTTGATGCGCTTGAACCAGCTACTTGTCCTCCCCTACCCACGCAGGAGAAACTGGAGTTTTTTGTTAGGTAAGGTGCGTCGTTCAGACCCCAAGCAGAACCGTTGGGAATCCAAATCCAGCCTTGGTTTTGCAGGATTGAAAGATCTTCATCTGAAAGCTGACCGTACTGCCACCAGAGCGTCTGGACGCCCTCGCCATTGTCTGGACAAAGGCACTGAAGTACGCGAACTCCATCAACTTCATAAACAGTATCACTACCGGTGTAGGTTGTAGGGTCACCGGGAACTCCATGGGTGCCATTTGGGTAGTACGCAATGATTGTACCTTGGGTTGCGGTGCAGCTGGGGAAGGTGGGTACCGTGACCGCTTGGGCTGGTTGAGCCGTAGCCGCAAACAGTGCTACCAGGAATGCTGTGATGATTTTTTTCATTATGATACCTTTCGATATAGTTCGAAAAAGTATCATAGTATATCATATTGGGACTGAATTGTGGGTTTTGGTTGAAATGAAGGTGTTTGTCTACGTATGTGACGTTTGTGCGATTATCTGCTGAGTGCATCAATAAATCGCGTCCACGCCGACGGCTTTTCCCGCTCCATCTGAAAAATCACCGCCTCTTCTGT
>CAZBMX010000170.1:0-1865 GCA_964493195.1 uncultured Pseudomonadales bacterium | reverse complement strand
TTTGCCAGCCTACTTCATCCTCTACGGTTGGCGCACTTTGGTCTGCAATCAAGTCATGATAATCTCCATCACCATCCGAGTCACTTGACTGTCCGTCGAAAAAAAGATCTGGTTCCTGATTGGCTGCTTGCAGCAAAAACTCAATTTGCGCTGCAGTGTAAATTCTATCTGAGCCCTGCGATACGCCTGACGCAATTTCTGCAGCGGTTGCTTCTCTGCCATGCTCAATCAGAAATCTGTCTTTTATAGAAAAGATACGTTTCAGTATGGTATGTTGATGCACGGGAATGTAAATCATTCTACCTTGCTTCGCGACCGCACGTTGGACGGCTTGTCTAATCCACCAGGTTGCGTAGGTGCTAAACTTGGTGCCGATTCTCCAGTCGAATTTTCTGATTGCACTGAGCAAGCCAACATTGCCTTCCTGAATTAAATCAGTAAACTGCAGCCCTCTTCCCACATACCTCATTGCAATGGATCGAACCAGGCCAGCATTCTTAACAGCCATCATCACCTCAGCTTGTTCTTTTCTGAGCACCAAGTTGTTGAGGAAATGTATTTGATCATCAGAAAGTTTTTGACCACAGGACAATAACTGCTCTGCATACCCACCCAGTTCAATGGTCTGCGCGAGCCAAATCTCTTGTTCATGATTCAGTAATCCAGCCTCAAATTGTGCTTGTTTGACGTCGGCTAGGTGCTGCTCATAAAGCATATGAGTTGTTATATACTGTCCTGCAATTACTTGCTGTGCTGCGCTCCCGCCATTTGGTTGCAGTAGAAAATTGTAGCCTTGGTCGTTCGTTGCCAGCTCACTCTTGACTGCTTGCAGTATTGTGAATGCGCTATCCAGCTGTGTGCTAGTGTTGTCTAGACCCTTCAGAGCAAGCCACGCAGCACTCTCCTCAATACGGTCTGGAATCGTTTTTGCGTCTTTGCTCCGACTTTCTAGTTTTTGTCCGTTATGATTCTCCAACTTTCTACCAACAGTTTCTAAATTCATATATGCTGTCTTTTATATTTACAAGGAAGATGAAGTATACCACGCTAACACAGGCAGACGTTCCGATTTGCTAAGGCTGGCAAAAATGAAATCACTGCTCAGTGTTATCTCATCCGTTTATCAACTAGGCACTCACTCATCGTTTCTAGGCGAGTATTCTGCCAAGGCATCCTGAAGGCTTGGGAGAATCTTATTGATAATTTGTCTGATTCGTTCTCTGCTGAGATTTAGTCCATCACCAACCTCGATGAGTGTTTTGCCATCCACAAGCCGTCGTGTCAGTATCATTCGTTCCCGGGGTTTGAGTTGATTGAGCAACGCATAAAACTGCGTAACAAACATTTCTTGATCGAGTAACGTTTCAATATTGGGAACTCTGGGATCAGCCAGCACATCAGCTAGTGTGTCTGAATCGCTATCGTCAGTGAACGGCTGTTCAAGTGACTTGGCTGGACTGAGATGAACTTCTTGTAAACGAGCAATGACCTCAGGTGACTCATTCAGTTCTGCTGCAATTTCCTCAGTTGTTGGTTTGCGTCCAAGCAGTTGCTGCAGGGTATCAATAGTGCGCTTTAGTTTGAGTATTTTTTCAACCAGGTTAACCGGCACCTGCACATCATAATAGTTCGTATGTACCGCACGTGATATTTTTTGCCGTATCCACCAAGTAGCATATGTGCTGAACCGATTTCCCGTTCGATAGTCATAATCATCCGAAGCCCTCAGGACACCCATTCTACCCTCCTGCAAGAGATCATCTTCTGTTAACACACTCGAATGGTATCTTTTTGAGATAGAATGGACGAGTCCTTCATTGCTAAGCAGAAATCGCTCTTGAGCCAATGTTTTAAGTGCAAGATGT
>CAZBMX010000169.1:0-1914 GCA_964493195.1 uncultured Pseudomonadales bacterium | reverse complement strand
CGTACGCCACTGACCGCGCTCTGATTCAGGCTGAGTACTTGCTTACAAGCTGCATGCAGATGTCTGCAGCATCTTTGCCAAACATATCCCAAGGGAAACCGGGTTCGTTGGTATCTCTATCGCTGATGTATGCCGTTTTTATACCGAGTTTTTGGGCAGGTTCCAAGTCTGTCTCAATGCGATCACCGACGTAGAGTACTTGTTCAGGTAAGCATCCGTGTCTTTCATAGAGTGGAGCAAATGCAGACAAGTGTGGCTTTGTCACACCAAGCTCTACTGATGTATAGATCGAATCGAAGACCTCATGGGGAATGTGTGCTGCCGACAGCTTCAGTAGTACGGTTTTTTGTGAATTACTATTAGTGAGGATAACTTGGGGAATGTTGCTTACTTTGGCGAGATTTTGCAACTGATGAGCTAGTACAGGATTAGGTGCAATGAATTCACTGAGTGGCAATGAGTTCCATAAGTCCAAGAAGAACTGCTCTCCTGGAATACCAAAGGTTTCAAGTACAGCAGTATTGCTACCCAAGACTTGATACTGTTCAGCAAAGCGAACCGCAGCGGCTTGTTTATTGGTTCCGAGGGCATCAGCTACAGCAGCAATCTTTGCGACATGAATGGCTGTGTTAAGTTGAGCACTTGATGGATACAGCGTACCATCGAGATCCCAGCCGATAACTTTGAGCGAGTGAATCCAAGGAAGTTGTGCATTACTCATTATTGATACATTCTAAGTTAGTCTGTGCAACTAACCAAGTCACAGGAGTGTTAAATGATGCTATACTGTCACAGTACTATATCCGTCGAAAGGGTGTATATGTCCGGCTTTCCACAGAGTATTGTAGACCAATTGACCTCAAAACAGGTACGCAATTTGGCTGACCAGCTTGCTACGACGTTCAAAAATGTACCACATTTACCTACGGGGCTAACACAATTTATGGCATCTGTCGCTCCTTGGTTGGTTGGTTTGGGTGGAGTGTTTGGCGCTTTTTCAGGCATTGGCATGGTGTTTAGTGGACTCGGTTTGAGTCGGAGCTGGTGGATGCAGTACGCTGGATACTCACAAACCTTTTTCTTAATAGCTGGCATTTTGCAACTGGTGAGCGCCGGTATTTTACTGCTGGCGTTTTCACCGCTGAGAGCAAAAAAGCAAACCGGCTGGTTATTGTTGTTTTGTAATATGGGTGTGAGTGTAGCGCAGAGTGTTGTTGGGATGCTGTTCAGCTTTGGTGCATTTAGCATTGGAAGTTTGCTCTGGACAGCAATTGGCGTCATGCTCGGTTTGTACATATTGTACGAAGTACGCAGTGAGTTTGCTGAGTAGAAGCGCTGTAGCTACGCGGTGTTGGTTGCCTCTAGCCCTGAATTCAGTCGAGCTTTCTTCCGAGCTCTTCTTCTTCTGGTGTTTTGAATCGCAAGGAGCACGCCGGCGACAGTAATCATGCTGAGCAAGCCGATGAAGTTGTTGAGCAATTGGTACATTGTTTGCCAATATAGACCAAAGTAATAGCCGATTCCAGAGTAGAGCGTGACCCAGATGAGTTCACCCAAGGCATCCATGAGCACAAACTTTTTTAAAGAATAACCCGTGCTGGCAGCCAAGATATTGATGGGAACAGCCAATGGGGTGATTGCAAAACGACTGAGGAAAATACTCCAATGGCCGAATCGTGCGAAAAACTGGTGCGCGCGCTCTCGTTCGTTACCTGCGGAAGTTAGTCGCCAGCGGGTAAAAATGCGAGCCCATTGGGGAGATTGAATAACTTTTTTTGCAAGTACGAAACTGAGTATGTCACCAAGAATCGTGGGCAGTATCACTAACCAAGTGAGATCTTGCAAACGGAGCAACTGTTGTTGCACGAGTGTACCCAACACTATGGAAATCATGCTGTTGGGCAGTGGTATCCC
>CAZBMX010000168.1:0-1943 GCA_964493195.1 uncultured Pseudomonadales bacterium | reverse complement strand
CAACTGGAACTATTTCACCGGTGCCTTGTGAGGAATTCAGGTTGATAGATGTGCCAAATTGTTTTCTTATGCGTTTTTCTAATTCGTTTGGCATAGTTCATTTCATGTCGGTGAGCGCCACAGTTCTCAGCAGTGAGAGTGAGGGGAGCTGCGCAACGACATCCTCTGGTGCATATATTCTAACGGCTGCGTCAAGCTGGTGTGCTGCATGCTGCAGTTGGGCAAAAGATGTTTGAATATTGAGTTGCGTTTGATCATACAGTTTTTGCCAATCTTGGTGGCTTGTAAACAGTGTCTGGGGATTATCCACAACGTGTTGCAATCTGACTACAAGTTGATCAAACGGAACGATCCCGACTTTAGCAAACGGGTTTGATTGCGACAACAGCGCGCAGAATGCTACCGAGTAGACGTGGAACTTGTCAAAGCAAGACTGTTCGCCGGCAAAGTGGGTAATTTCTTTGGCAGTGTCTGGATGAAGGAGGTCCAAAAGTACATCAGCACAACGCTCCCAAATCTCATCGGGTTCTAAACAAAACACCGCACTGTCAGTACGCACTTCAGCCAATATGGCACCTGTTTCAATGTGAGTCAGGAACTGCACGTAGCACTGTTCCACTCGCAATCGTGCAGCCACTATTATTTCGTGTGTTGTAAAGTGTCCATATGTCTCGAAGAATGTTTGCAACAACTTAGCGAACATGGTTGGTGTTGCACCTGGGAAGTAAAGTAGTGTTTGCAACAGGTGCTCGTATTCGTGGCGCAAAGCTGAGCGGCGATCAACTTCCTGCTGAGCAGCCGATTTTTTTTCGAGTTGCCGTTTGGAAATGTGTAGCAGCTTTGACACCAGGTACTGCAGCTCGGGAGTTTTCGGTTGCAATACGGTGAGGATGGCTTGACTTTTCCAGATTCGTTCTATCGTAGCAGCTTGGTTCGTATTCCCTGTGGTATGGAAGTACGCTTGTAGCAAAGGAGTCGCGAGTGAGCAGAGTGTTCTAAAATCAGGCACTAATTTAAGTGTTGGGTAGTAGTCCAAGATCGTTTGGATATCTGCTAGACCTAGGGGCTTTTTGTAAGCAGGAAGGGCTGCTGCCAGGATAGAAATCCGTATGGAGATTGCATCATTATCTGCATCTGGATCATAGATAATGCGGTCGTTGTGAAGTATGGGCTGCCCCGGGTAGAGTGCGCAGCTGTCTTCGTACGTAATGAGCGCTGAACCGTTGCCGACAGTGTCTACATCTGGGGCGTGCTGGCCCACAATGTTTAGCAGAATAACTGGTCGAGATAATACATTGACAGAAACCTCACTGAGAGTAGATGGTGTTGAAGGATTACCGGGTGCGGAATCATGAGTTGATGCCGACCATAGTGGTGCTGGAGATTCTTTGCGGACGGTTGCCATAGTTGTGAGCGTTTGCGGTTACACCTGTATGTTTTCTTACCAGTTATATTCTGTGTTTTGTCTAACTCATGCCTTCCAGGTGACTAAATCATCTGGTACAGCCGGTAATGTATATAAGTTTGAAAAGAGTTCAGTGCGGATTGCAAATCCAATTGATTCAAGAAAAGTATGAAATTGATTCATTGCATCAACAAATTGATCGAAGGCAATTTCCAGCTCTTGGGCGAGCTGAGTGTGGAGTGATAGCCATTGACTGTGTGAAAAATAGTCGGTGCCAGCATCGTAAAAGATTCGCCATCTTGACAGCAGTTCCTGAAAACTGGGTAAGGCCGTTCTTCTGGCTGGTAAATATTCTTGGAATAGTAAATGGAAAAAGGCAGAGCAATATTCTTCTCGGATTAGCAGCATAAAAACGTCATTAAAAAAGTCGTCTTGCGGTGTTGATGCAAGATTGTACAGGATTGTGACTGATCGCAGCTCCAACATATCTGCACTCAGGTGCCAGTTTCGCGACTTGGCATGAAGGTTCTGAGGGAAT
>CAZBMX010000167.1:0-1980 GCA_964493195.1 uncultured Pseudomonadales bacterium | reverse complement strand
CTGGAGTGAGACAGTGTTATAAGGACAGTTGGGTTCCAGACCTAGGTGCTCCGCATATATTAAAATTCCGCGCAAGCAAGAATTCCTCTTAGCATTATTTGTTTCATTTCCATTCGATGAATCATAAAGAAAAGTTAACAACCAGGTTGTCACAACACCACCCCCAAGTGCACACCTTAATCGTACTTGGAAGAAATTTCCTACCCGGCATTAACAGGGAAACGTTAGCAAACCAACGTTTTACACTCAGCGCCCAATCAAGAATCAATGCGCTAGCTGCCGGTTTGCTGTATCGGGCAGGTCTCACGGAGATGATGATACTATCCAGCGGCCAAACGGCTGGGAGTAATTTACCATCAGAGGCAGCGGCAATGAAACTACATATGTTAAGAATTTTTCAAAGCATACCAAGCGAGGCAATCAAGCTTGAGGAAACATCAATAGATACAGAAGGAAACGCCAGAGAAGTTAAAAAAATAGTTGCTCAACAGCACCCAAAGCATGCTTCATTTGGCCTCCTGACTGATACAAGCCACTTACAACGAGCTGTGCCACTGTTTAACAGGATCGGCTTACCTGTCCATCCATTTGATTCCCTACAAATTCTTGGCAAATCTAGACCTCAATTAATTGAAAGATATGCAGCATCTGAAGTCTATCAGAACACATTACTACAGGATGCGTGGATAGGAAAACTGCTGTCAATACCATTGCTGCATCCTTTTTCCAGCTGGATGATACGTGTGGCTGCGCGAGCAATGAGAAACCCAAATAAACCCAATCCGTATGTAGTACAGAAAAAACAATAGGAGTACACTGCACCCATGGACACTATCACGCTCCTCCGCCAATTCCGCATCGGTCCGTTTGCTCTGTTCGATACAGTTCTGAGCTACGTTGGGGTTCTACTACTTTCTCCACTCCTCAGCAAGCTGTTTGCGTTCCTCCATATATCCATACCAAAAACTTCTTGGCTGTGGTGGACGCTGCCACTCTCAGTGGTATTTCATCTTCTGTTTAACCAACGCACCCCATTGATTGAAATACTTTCTCAACCATTAGGCTTTGTTGTTGTGGGAACCATTCTCGTGCTCATGCTATATATGGGAGTAAGAAACTGCAGTTGGATGTAAAACTCTTTTCCAGAAGATTGCTGCTTATTATATGTGATCATGAGAATCAACAACTGCATCCTGTTTTGTTGTGTGCACCGTCCCATCCTTGTGGTGTGGTGGCGAATAAATTGAGTAAAGTTTTAAAGGTTCTGCCGCAGAACTATTGATCACATTGTGTTGAACACCTGCGGGCACTACAAAGGCATCTCCAGCTTTGATTGACCGCTCCTCACCATTCATGATAACTGTGCCCGCACCCGCTTCAACTCTCAGAAACTGATCAACGATTTGGTGAGTCTCAATACCAATGTCTTCGTTGGGCTTGAGTGACATAACCACCAACTGCACATGTTGACTAGTGAATAACACTTGGCGAAAGTTCTCATTTTTAAGGGTGATCTCCTCGATATTTTGTAAGTAGCCAGTCATAGGCCCTTTCGGTTAGTTTAGTACTAGGATCGCAGCGTTCAACACAGTAGCAAAACTTACCCACAGCACGTATGGCACAAGTAAAGCAAAAGCGAACCTTGATAGTACATAAAATTTTTGCATCGTCAGAACTATCGCAACCCACATTGCCACAATAACCAACAAACCCAGTGCTGGTGACTGCAAGCCAAAAAAGACTGGTGACCAAACAAAATTGAGGACCAGCTGCACTATGAAAAAATGAATTGCAGTCTTAACTCGCTTCTTTTGCAATCCCTGATTCCAAATCACAAAAAGTGCCACGCCCATCAAAAAATACAACAGCGTCCAAACCGGTCCAAAAATCCAGTTGGGTGGACTAAAAAATGGTTTGTTTAGTGCAGCGTACCAATTAGGAATTGCCGAGGCGGTAAACGGCGTGCCCAGTAATCCCACC
>CAZBMX010000166.1:0-1995 GCA_964493195.1 uncultured Pseudomonadales bacterium | reverse complement strand
CAAACAGTGATCCAGGGTCATGCGATACAGTAAGCCGGTAGCGCCCACAAAACTTGCGAGCACTGCACCGGATAAAACCAGGAATGCATCTGCAACGATAATGAGCTGCAAGCCAACTCCTCCAATTGAAAGAGCTGCCTCCGAAAGGACAAAATCTGTGGCCGCTCGGATTGTTTCCATATCGAGCGTGTTGAGTATGACAACGGCAATGAGTGGATTAAAAATTGTCACACCGATGAGCATGTTGCGCAGGGTAAGGCGAAAGACACCTGGTTTTTGCTCTTCTACAAAGTTGGCGCTGCTTTCAAACCCAGACACACCGAGCAGTGAGGCAGCAAATCCCAGCAGCAGCATTTCAGCGGGGTTACGAATGGCAAAGACATTCATGGTGCTTTCCCAATTGATCTGAATCATGTCCCAACCAACATTCACGAGGCTAATCAGCCCCATACAAATGAACAGACTTAATGTGCAAATGTGAAACACAAAAATGAACTTTGCTACTTTAGCACTATCTTTGACGCCCATGATGGTCAAGAGGGCAAAGAATATAATGATACCAGTCGTCAAAGGCATCACGGGCACGGATGTGACGACCGTGTGCAAGTATTCACTGGCGGTTTTTGCAGAGATGACACTCGTGGCGACGTATGACAGAACGGTCATAACACCAGCTACCGCTGCTCGACTTTTATCAGTTGCATTCAGCAGGCCGTTATATGCACCGCCATTGAGTGGCAGTGCTTCCACAACCTCGGTGTAGACTTTTTTATAGCAGTAGAGCACGCCTGCAATTGCAAGAAAAACGAGCGGAGCCCAAATGCCCGCAAACAAAATCGTGATACCACTGACATACAAACAAGATGACAAAATATCGTTACTTGCAATAGCAGTAGCTGAGAGCTCGTCTAGCTTAGTGTGAACATGCTTGGCAAGTTTGGACATAGGGCAGATAAAAAATAGTATGATTTTTTTTCGCTTGTAAGTCAAGCCGCTTACAGTAGAATGTGCAACAGGTAGCTTTTGGTATGAGCGCTCCCTCAGGATGAAAGGCATATGCCGTCTCAACAACCCATCGGTGTCTGTGCAGTTTTGCGTAATCAGCAGGGCAAAATCATTGTAGGTAGGCGTAAAAACAGCTACAAAGCTGGATCTTATGGTATGCCGGGTGGCAGGGTTGAGTATGGAGAATCACTGACGGCAGCAATTGCCCGAGAAGTGCTAGAAGAAACGGGTCTGCACGACTTTGACTTTTCCTATGTTGGTGTTGTCCGTGAGACACAAGAAGAGTATGACTTTATCCATTTCGTGTTTACTGCAGATGTAGGTGATGCTGAGCCAGAACTTTGTGAACCACAGAAGTGCGAAGGGTGGGAGTGGTACGCGCCACAACAGTTGCCTGAGTCCGTGCTCGCGGGCCACATGGCTGCAATTGACATGTTTATGAATAAAAAGACGTTGATTGACAGAATTGGTGGATAATTGGTTCCTATGCAAAAGAAACATGTTCTCGTTGTCTGTGGTCGCAATCGCAAGCGCAGTTTGACGGCTGAAGTGCTGTTCAGGCATCATCCCCAGATGGAAGTTCGATCTGCCGGCGTAAGCGCTAGCGCTCGCCACATTGTGACGCTACGGGACGTAATATGGGCTGATGAAGTTTGGTGCATGGAACAAAAACACGCTGAAAAGTTGAGGTCTCTGTTCCCCAACCTGAAAAACATTGAGGTGCTTGGTATACCGGACGAGTTTGAGTATATGAATGATGAACTTGTGGAGCTGCTATTGGGGTTTGCAAACTTGCATGCTCAGCCATATCTCTGAATGATTCCACTGCAAAAGTTGACTCAGTAGCCTAATTCATTTTTGATATTGATCTTTTCTTGGTCAGAAATGTGATCTAAATACCACTCAATTCCTTTTCTAACCTCTGAATTTCTATCTTTGGCAAGATCCTTCAATAGATGAATGTCTTCAGCACCGTTTAACCAAAATACT
>CAZBMX010000165.1:0-2054 GCA_964493195.1 uncultured Pseudomonadales bacterium | reverse complement strand
ATCGTCAGTGGTATTGACTACTCTGCCAGTGAGGAAGATATCCTCTCGTTCACCATTCAAGCGCCAAATGTGTTTATTTTTGAACAAGTTTTTACAACGCTGGAAAGCAAAGCGGTTCGAGATCCGTATCCTAAGGTCGCTCGCAGCAATGTGCGTCGTACGCCAAGTGGTTTTTACTCGATGACTTTGATCGTCACTGTAGGAAGCTAAGATGAGTGCAAAAAAAGAAGATAAAAAACAAGTGAACCTAAAAGTTTTTCTGGCAACTCGACAGTTCTTTATTGCAACGGTGGCATTGGGATTTGGGTGCTTGTTGCTTGTCCTTGCCGCAATTTTGCCGCAAATCAATGCAGCATGGTCACTGTATAACCAGGCTGAGGCTGAAAAACCAAAACTGGAAAAGCTAAAGACCAAGCTAGTGGAGTTGCAGAACATCAAGTTCACTCCAGAGGATGCTCAGAAAGATACGGTTGATAAGGCATTGCCATCCCATAAACCACTACTAGAGTTGTTGGGTAGCTTGAATGCAGTGGCTACCACAACGGGCATCTCAATTGACCACTTTGAGATAAATCCAGGAGAAATTGCTTCAGATGCTGCTTCGCTTACTTCCAAAAATGGCAAGCGGCGTGAAGGCCCTGCCAATGTTGACTATATGGATTTAGTGCTCGAAATTTCTGGTACATTTGATGCAGTTACAGACTTTCTGGTGAAAGTATAACAAGTTTCGCCCTTCACTTCAATTCGCACCATGAGTTTTGGTGATGCAGGTGCCGAGGAAGTGGTGGAAGGTCGTGTGCTTGAGGCAACTTTGGAAACACGCACATACTTCTTTACGCAGTCAATCAAAGCAGCAGTGGAGGCACCATTGGCCAAACTGACTCCTGAAGATCAGATTGTGCTGAGTGAACTTGATTCATTCTCGGCAATTGAACTACCACTGCAGACCCAGATTGAGGGTGGAGTAGATGACTTATTTCAGGTGAAACCGTTGCAATTTTAGAGTCACACAACAAATTGTTAGCTACAGCGGTGCTGCATAACTCATTAAAAGTGTTATGCTTCGTCTGCCAGTTTTATGACTGCGCGAACGCCCTCTTTAATGCTGCGAATTTTACCAATATTGCGAATGGCATGAATCACTGAGCCACCCTTTCCAATCACACGGCCGACATCATCTGGGTGTACTGCAATGGTGTAAATATGCATACCGTTGTCAACAACTTCTTCCTGGACTTCTACTGCGTCTGGATTATCAACTAAATGAATAAGGATAAATTCAAGCAGATTTTTCATGGCTCTGACCTCTAATTCAAGCTAGTTACTACGCTGCAGTTGGTGCTTCAGTGGCTGTCACTTCTGCCTCAGGGGCTGCAGCAGGTGCTGTCTCAGTCTCGGTAGGAGTGGGTTCAGCGACAGGATCTGGGGTTGCTGGCGTGCTTTGTGACTCTGTGGCTGATTTGGACTTAGCGACTGTCTTCTTGGAAGGTCGAGCTTTTTTAGCAGGGAATGGATTCCCAGAGCTAACACGGGCAAACAGACTTGCAACAGTTGGAGTTGGTTGAGCACCTTTGGTGATCCATTCTGCGTAAGCTTTAGTATTCAGATCAAGAATCTTGGGGGTCATTGTGGGTGCGTAGTGTCCCAAAAGAGCCGAGTACTGACCGTCTCGTTTAGAGCGTGCCTCGGTAACAACGATGCGATAGTGTGGTTGGCCTTTTTTGCCAAACCGAGCGAGTTTAATTTTTAGCATAACTGACTTTGTGTATGGTAAAAGACTTGGTACGAGATCTGATAGAGTATGGATTATACTGGATAATCTCTTGTTTCTCAAGTACAATTGCGCAAGTAAGATTTAGGCTGCTGTGGCAGTTGCTTGGTATGGCTGGAAATTTAGGTGAGCAAGGAAACAAACCAGACACAGAGAAAAAAGAGCCGCAACTTGCTGAGCTGTTTTCACACTTGTTTCCGGGGTGCAATATTGACGATTTACCCAAGCGAACACTCTTATTTATTGGGTATATGATTTCTGAGTCTATGATTTCTGAATGTGA
>CAZBMX010000164.1:0-2123 GCA_964493195.1 uncultured Pseudomonadales bacterium | reverse complement strand
ACGCCGATGACTTTGATTTTTGCAAAGGTTGTGTTAGAGGGTTTGACAAGTGCCATAACAAATTTGCCTAAAACATCTACTCTTCGGCTCAAAGTGTATCACTATTCGGGCAGAAACAACAGGGTCAACTCTTGAGAGTGCTATGGCAGAAACGACTTCAACATATCGGTAATTCTTTGTACCAAAGAACCGCCGGTTCCACCACTGCTTTGAGTAGCTTTGAAAAATGAAGAGAAACTACTCATGCCACTTGGAGCTATGGTGTTAGTGTGGCGCTTGCCATGCATTAGCAAACCAATGCTGGTAGCGTATGAGGGTTTGTGAATATCTGTTATTAAACCTTGAAGCTCAGTTGGTTTACCAATCCGAGCGGGTAAATTTAATTCACGTTTAGCAACTTCGGCAATTTGCGCTGTCTCTGCACCACCTCCTGTGGTGACGACACCTGCTGGGATTTCAGTTAGTAAGTTTTGTGCCTTAAGCTTTTCAGAGACCAACCCAAAAATTTCCTGCATTCGGGGCAGCATGATTCCCTCGAGAATATTTCGCTTGGAAAGCATCTCAGTGCTTTCGGATTGTTCGAGGTCTGCTAACTTGAGCTCATCTGCTTTTTTGCGTCGCTTGTTGAAGTCCGCTTTGGATTCACCGGCATGGGGCAAAAGCGGTTTTTGTACTTCTGCAGACAAAGCAACTTTGATTTTTTCTGCAGTATCAATGCTGACACGACAACCCAACGCTATATCTTGAGTCACATGACGTGCTCCAACTGGCAAGCATGTTGTGTATTCAAGCGATCCCTCAACATACACGCACAAGGCAGTGCTGCCAGCACCGATGTCGATTACAGCTATTCCCAATTCCTTTTCGGTATCGGACAAGACAACTTCAGCTGAAGCTAGACCGGCAAAGACGAACCCATCAACAGTAAGTCCCAGGTCATGCATGCATTTTTCTAAATTGCGCAGTGCCGTTGACATCCCCGTGATAATATGTGCTTCTGACTCAAGACGAACCCCAGTCATGCCGACTGGGTCTTTAATACCGTCTTGGGAATCGACTTTGAAATCTTTAGGAATAACGTGAATAATTTCACGATCCGATGAAAGTGAAATAGCTCGCGCTGCCTCTATAACCCGATTGACATCCTCTTGGATTATTTCTTGGTCAGGTGCTGCCACAGCGACAACACCTTTGGAGTTAAGGGAGCTGATGTGAGCGCCGGAAACGGAAACATACGCACTCTTGATATCCATTCCTGCCATGCGCTCTGCTCCATCCAGGCTTTCAGTGATGGTAGCCAGCACTTGCTCCAGATCAATAATTTGACTTTTTCGCATGCCCTTTGCAGGCACAGCAGCAACACCGAGGACCCGCAGCTCTCCAGTTGCAGGGACCACAGACGCAATCAAGGTGACACATTTGTCAGTTCCGACATCAATAGCAGTTATTACAGATGATTGGGCCATACAAGTTCTAGCTAATAAGCATACCAGAATCGCTGCAGTTTGGGAAACCGCAGTATCGTTATGTCTTTGCCCATCATTCGGTTGGCTGGGCCGTCCTGATGACAGGTAACTTAAAACGCATGTCCAACTCGACTACTTGCTCGGTGATAGCTTGCAGTTGGGGGCTGTTCAGTATCAGCGGCACAGTCTTGATTTGTTGTTCTGCGTTTGCTGGATCTACTATAACGGTTATTGCTTTGTCCTGCAATTCTATTCGCAACTCATGTTCTGACGCATACACAATTGGGCCGTGTGGTAGTTGCAGGGTTGTCAGCGTGCTAAAGATTGTTTCTGCTACAGATACCTGATTTTTCGAGGGCATCTCAGTACTTAAGATAAGTTCGTCAGCGACTTGCAAACTTGGAACATCGCTCGGAATTGGTCTCTCAAGAACAGTCCCAGTTGTTGTAACAGTGAACGCTCTGTCTTTGGTTTGCAAGCCAAACTCATACTCTGCAGGGAGTAGTTCGATGATGAGAGTGTCAGGCAGCTGACGAGTAATTCCAGCGATGGTAAAAGGTTCGGCCGAAACTGTTTTTTCTGCCATGCTCTGGAGGTCAGAGAATAATAAGGGTTCATTTCGCATTGATTGCAGTAATGCAATTACTGAATCAGGGC
>CAZBMX010000163.1:0-2129 GCA_964493195.1 uncultured Pseudomonadales bacterium | reverse complement strand
TTTTTGTATGAGCGGGTGAAGGGAGTCGAACCCTCGTCACCAGTTTGGAAAACTGGAGCTCTGACCGTTGAGCTACACCCGCGGTTGCACCCGGTTATTCTACCTTGGCCAGAGTGTTTGCGCAATCGATTGTTGGTGAAAAACTAGAGATCAAACACTTTGCCATGCCTGGGCTTGAGTGTGCTAATTGCGTACCACGCCACCATAAACACCAAGCTGGCAGCCATAAAAATCATCGGCACCGATCGAGAACCAATCACGCCAGCTGCCAATGGTCCAACAATTTGGCCAATGGCCATGTACGAGTGGTTAATACCCAACACCGCACCCTGATCCTCCGCGGCAGTGCGCTCTGAAATTACCCCAGAGGATAGTGGTGAAAACGGCGACTGTGCCGCCATAAACACCAACATAACGCCGGTAAACAGCAAATAGTGATCCATGAAACCCAGAGCTGCCACAGTCAGAGCTGCGATTGGCACAGTCATGAGCAGTAGCTTGCGTTTGGATGGCACGAGTTTGAGCAACACACCCAGTCCACCCGCCTGCATCAAGATGTTAATCAAACCAGCCAGCGCAAACAAAATGCCAATACGGGCCGTGGAAAGCGCCAGCACATCAACAGTGAAAGTTTGAAAACCAATAAAAAACATATTCATCGCCATGGTCGTCAGCAGGGTAAAAACGAACAACACACCAAGTACCGGCGTGAACAGCGCGTCAAACAAATGGCGGAAGTTAAAGAGTGGCTCTGCTTTTTGCGCCTTTTTAACATTCGGCTTGAGCGTCTCCGGCAGAAAAACAGCTGTCAAAACAGTTGCCACAACGGCAATTGCCGCCGCAAACCAAAACGGTGCAGCCAGAGAAACAGTACTTAAAAATCCCCCCAGAGCCGGTCCTACCAAA
Organism: uncultured Pseudomonadales bacterium; assembly: GCA_964493195.1. Taxonomy (GTDB): domain Bacteria; phylum Patescibacteriota; class Microgenomatia; order UBA1400; family PJMF01; genus CAZBMX01. The sequence goes on along the minus strand of CAZBMX010000163.1, from coordinate 1,223 downwards.
AATCCAAATCCAAACGAAGCGCCCAGCATGCCAAATGCCTTGGCTCGCTCTTGGCCAGTAGTGGTATCTGCAATCACCGCCTGAGCCACAGCCATGTTGCCACCAGTAATTCCGTCCAGAATTCGAGCTACAAACAACATCGTCAATGTCTTGGCTGAGGCGAACATCATCAACGACACAGCCGTACCAAAAATGCTGATTAACAACAAAGGGCGGCGCCCAAACCGATCGGACAACCGACCAATCACTGGCGTTGCCAAAAACTGAAAAAGTGAAAAAGAGGTAAACAACACACTCAACCCGAACGGACTCAAGCCAAACCGAGTGGCATATGGATACAGCAGCGGGATGATGGTGCCGTACGCAAGGGCATTAACCAGCATAATCGCCGCCAAAACAATTAAGGTTTTGCGATCAACTGGAGTTCGGGTGGGCGACTTCGGCACAGAGGTGTAGTGTACTATTTTCTGCCGTGTGAGGGAAGTCACAAGTGATATAATCCCACAGAAGCATTTGTGCGTTGAAAAATTTGGTATAGACAGACTATGCGCCTGATTGTGTTTTGAACTGCTTTTTAATAAAATAATCATGTGAGAAAAAGAAAATGGAGTGCCGATGACTTGCAGATTGCAGCTAGCAAAGCTACAAGTGTTCGCCAATTATTGCACTTGCTCGGACTACGGGAGGCAGGTGGCAACTACAAACAAATAGCAAAATATCTCAAGGAGTATAATATCTGCACACAGCATTTCCGTGGAAAAAGTTGGAATAAGGGGCTTACAGGATTTAAAAAACCGAGAATCTCAACGGAACAAATACTCGTAGATGGGAGCACATTTCAAAGTTACAAACTCAAGAAAAGATTGTTTGAAACAGGTATTAAAAAACCCGCATGCGAACTCTGCGGTTGGGCAAAAATAACAAATGATGGTAGAACGCCAGTAGAACTGCATCACATTAATGGCAAGAATAACGATAATAGAATTGGAAATTTGCAAATCCTATGTCCAAATTGCCATAGCTTGCAACCAACACATCGAGGAAAAAACATAAAAACGTAGGCCCTGTGGTGGAATGGTAGACACGCAGCACTTAAAATGCTGTGCCAACAAAGCGTGTGGGTTCGAGTCCCACCGGGGCCACATCTTGGTATATAATGGTTGACTTACGGGGAGTAGCTCAGATGGCTAGAGTGCACGCTTTGGGAGCGTGAGGTCGCAGGT
>CAZBMX010000162.1:0-2130 GCA_964493195.1 uncultured Pseudomonadales bacterium | reverse complement strand
TCGGAGCAGCTCATTTATTTCGAGAAGCACATAATGTAATTGCTCAGGTGGTGGGCGACGAGCTCAAACTCCAGGAGCTACGGGAGCTATTGTTGCAAGCTGCGATCACTTTGCGCAGAGTTTTTTTACACTTTCATGCAGTAGGCAAATCATCAAGATTCTTAGATTTATTTTCTGTTCGTGCGGATTGGGAAAAGGAGCCAATTCCCACAATTATTTCCGAACAGCAGCTCTTCTCTGCTTTGGCGATGGCAGCTCACCACATTGAAAGTCAGAGGGGCAAAGAAAATCAGACTAATACAAATTGTTTCGTAGCAACAGTAGGTCGAAACAATTCTGGTAAAGGCATAGTTACTGAGTACTTGAGGGAAAAATATGGATTTACCGCAGAACCACTATCGAATCGTGTTAGAGAGTATGCTGCTGCATGGGGATATACCCAGCCATTTGGTAGACAAGATCTGATTGACGCAGGTTTGCGGGTAAAAGCATTACTCGGACAGTCGGTGCTTATTCGTACAGCGATTGCTCAACTCTTTGCAGAAGGCAAAGAGAATCGATTGTTATTTGATGGGTTGCGAGCTGAAGGTGAAGCATTGGAAATTCTCGAGATGCACAACCAGAATACCCGTACTATTTGCATCAGCGTTGTGACAAGCGAAGATGAACTTGATGATCTCCGGATACGTTTCCAGCGTGCCCTCAAGCGTGGGGGTGATAAAGATCCCAAGCAAGATACTCATGAAGAGTTTGACAGATTCAAGCTACTTGATGAGCGGGAAAGTGCAGGTATTGAGGCAGCCAGGCAGCAAGCAACACACACAGTAATTAACCGTGATGGTCAGCTGGACGCAACTTATGAGCAGGTAGACAAAATTATGACAGAGTTTGGCATTCAGCCACTCACTTAAAAAGTAGTAAGTAGTCTGAAATGATTCAGTTGAGGGACCGCAGCCGGTCTAGCCCAATTGTGCTTGAACAATTCACTTGATATAATACCTGTCTGTCACCCAGACAAGTGAAGAACCTTTAGCTCAGTTGGTTAGAGCGCTTCGTTGACATCGAAGAGGTCGCTGGTTCGAGTCCAGCAAGGTTCACCAGTAAGTTGAAGACTGTTGCAACTGCATAACCCTGTCATATTGCCTATCAGTCAAAATCATTGCAGTCGTCAAAGCTGCAATAAACGCGACTGGCCAACCTGCGTACATCAAGAGCTCAAGAATTTCCAGAATTTCTGGTGTTGATATTATCTCATGCCAGACTCGAACGACCTCTGGCTGCGCAGCCACTATACTTATGCTGCAAGCGAGTGCAGGAATCCATAGTAGAAACAGGATTGCATACACCTTTTGCCTGTGCTCGTGCACGCCACGCCACAAGGATAGTATTGCTTCTCTGTTCATACGACGTTACTTCAAGATAGAAATAATTTAACTGCCACTATAGGCATTCGACCGCTCATGGTGCATCATGTCATACACAGACTTAGTCTGCTCATGCCCTGCTCCATCAATCAGAATGCCGGCGGCACCTCGGCGCTTCTTTTTCTTGGCTGCTTTCTGGCGCATCTGGGTTGCCCAGGTTTGGGCGCTTTTGACACGTTGGCGCAGCAGCATGATGAGTGTGCGCAGCTGTTGGAAGAAATTTCTGTGATACTTACCCTCCATACCAGCGTCTGGGATCTCACCCATCAGGGTAATATCAACTTCTTTGTTGAACTTGACGATGTCGTGGGCCAGCATCTTGAGTTCCTGGCGAATTTTGTCAATTTCTTTGAGTTCCTGCTTGCGGCGGGCGTCAAACAGTTGGGTTCTGTCCACTGGGTTGATCTCGTCATGGCGCTTTTTGCGCAGGGCTTCAAGACGTGCCTTTTCCTCAACGTCCTTTTTCTGTTTCTCAAGAAATTTGGGATCGAATTGGTTGAATGACGAATCAGCAAAATTTCCCCCCGTTTTTGCCAGAGCCTCGCTGAATGGATTGATTGAGGAGTTTGATTGTTTGCTGTCTGGGGAGTGTTTTTCTGTTTCTGCCAGTGCGCGAGCAAACGGATTCACCGCCTGGTTGCCCTGCGGAGATACGTTAGTCGCTGGTTTTTGACCCGAAACGGTCGTAAACATAGTTATATTTGTG
>CAZBMX010000161.1:0-2157 GCA_964493195.1 uncultured Pseudomonadales bacterium | reverse complement strand
TTCGTGGAGGAGGTATGTAGGTTGGACCAACACCAACACACTCATGCCACCTGGATGTACCGAACTGCTCGGCATGCAGTACAGGGCTTTGGGACCACCTAGGTATGGTTCTTGGGGGGAAACAGCAAGCTTTTTAGCTGCCTCGGGGGAAATGCGGTGTTGGGCGCGCTGCCATCCTTGTTTCTGCAGGGTGCTGCGCAGCTGGGTGGGGTGGGGCTCTGTCGGAATGTGTGCTGTCAACCACTTGAGTAGCCGCGTGATTTGGGCCGCCTCTTTGGCGTATCGACGATTTGACTCTGCCGAAGAGCCCGGCCTACTGGAAACGTCCAGAACATTTGGTTGAAGCGAATAGCGCAGGTCGAGTAACTGCAGGGTTTCACCAGAATTATCGATTGTGTATCCACCCTCGGTTATGGGTAGCCGAGTGTACTCAGACAGCATGGAGGAAAGGTGCCAGAAAAGCAGTTCGGTTTGGGCTTCAGGATCGTCAAGCGGGAGAACTTCTGTGATGCAAAAGCGCAAAAACGCCCGAATGCCAGGAGTTGGTGTGCTGGGAAGTTGGTCAATCAGTTGGGTTGCTAGATCAAGCAGGTGTTGTTTGTTTTGGACTGGAGTTTCAGCAAACAGCCGAGAGATGTGCGCCAGAAAAGGTACTTCGGTCGCATCGAGGGTGGCGTGGGTTACCTCAGGTGGGGTGTGGTGTAATTGTTCTCTGTACTTGCTGCGGTTGGACACAAAAAAACTCCTCTTCAGGTAAGAGGAGCATTGGGGTTGCGACTTGCTGCAGTCAGAATGAGGGTGCGCTCGCCCGATGCTCGTCGGCTAGACACAGGGCTTGCAGATAAATTTCTAAGAAGCCATGCTGTGTTTGCTCCAAGATCGGACTTTGACCGTTGCGGCACAGTACCGGAGTTTCACCGGTTTCCAGGAGCTGGTAATTGGACTATAGCATGCGGTGGGTTTTTAGTACATTAGAGTAAAGAATGGTATAATACTTTCGGAAGTCATATGAGTGAAAAAGACGTAAGAGTTGATTATTTAACCAGGGTTTTAGCCGCAAAGTCTTGGCAAGATAGGCTTGACTTAACGGAGGAGCTTCTGGCGGTTCCTCAGGGTGAGTTATTAGCTAATACCAACACGGTTACTGAATTACAACGCATCGTTGTAGAAACCAGCTCAGAAGAGCCAAGATCTATTGCTGAATTCCACCTAATTGAATCATTTAGACAAAATGTGCAAGAACTGCGCGATCGAATACAAAATGGTGGTGCAGTTGTCGTACCTCAAAATCAAAGCGCAGGGGGATTCGATGCTCAAAAAACTACCAAGAATGAAGGTGATTTTCAGAGTAGTTTGCGAGAAATTCAGAATTACATGAGTCGTGCTCAAGCATTGGGTGTTGAAATCAGGACTAACCCAACATACACCCGTCTAGTTGGGCTTGACTTTACTATTGATCCAGCCGAAAGAGATAGGTTGGGAGAATTAGCACGGGAGTTAGCTGCTACGATATCTGATCTAAGTCAACAACATGAGCTACTTACAGTGTCGCTGACAAAAATCTCAGCCACAAGTCAAAGTCAGGCAATTGAGCTGTCAAGAATTGAGGGGCAAGTCAAAAAAGCTGTGCAGACCATATCGGATGATAAGTTATCTGAACTCAAAGACGAGGTATTGTTGTTGGTAGACTGCTCAGTGTTTTTGAGCAGTTATCCCAACCTACTACAACTCTTGGAGAAGATTACCGACAGTAATTTTCAAAAATGGTTATTAATGCCGGCCGGAGCAAGAAGCGTGTCGCTTTATACAGAAAGTTTGGAAGACTTCGAACGGATAAGCAGAGAGATCGGAGTTTTTTCTGGAAGATTGAGCGCGCAGGACACGACTATTACTAAGGTTGTTTCAATTCTTAAAGAATTTCAACAGAGACTGTTGGATGATCTTTATCAATTTTGGAAAAATGGTTTGTTTGAAAGTCCAGCTTGCCCACATCCGGAGTTTGACACCAATAATCAAAATTCTTATATTGTAAGTTTGAGAAAAGCGCAGTCAATGGACTTAACAAAGAGATTTGGCAAGCAGCATCTGGAAGCTTTGGAAAAACAGTTGAGTGATGATTTAAAAAGAGCCAAGGAATCATTTTCACAGGTTCTATCC
>CAZBMX010000160.1:0-2201 GCA_964493195.1 uncultured Pseudomonadales bacterium | reverse complement strand
GCAGAAGGGCTAAGGACTGCGTCCAAAAAAAGCGACTCAGTGTTAATCCCCTCACACACAAGACGTGGATCGGTGAGTGCGGTGTTTGCCTGCTATGCGAACAAGATTTGAGTAAGACAACTAGTGCCACATCACCCACCAAACCTATGCCACGCCCAGCCACACGAACCACACCAACACCTCAGCGACCCAAGCTGGAGATGCCACAAACTCCCCAACTACCTCCCGCTACCATTAGTAGTTTTATAGCCCACCTCATTTGAGCGTTACGCCAACCCATCAGCCCCAGCCAGTGTCTAGCTGAACACCCCACTTCCAGGGTATAATGTGGGCATGTTCGACACTTCTCAGCAAAGTGGTGATTCTGTGGTGCTACAAACGCCGAGTGCTGTGGGAACTGCGGTAAGTTTTGCTGAAGTCAAGAAAATTCGCGAGTTCAACCCAGAAACTTCGCTGGAAGATCTCAAGCAACTGTATGACATAGTTGATCAGATTTCCAAAGTTTTCACCCGCAAAAACGCCCGGTGGGAGATCATTGAGTTACAAAAACTGATTCTGCCGCTCCGCACCAGCTTGAACCCCGTTGAACTGTATAGTAGCGACAAAGAGCCCAAAGATCCCGAAGTACGTGACCCCCACACCACCCTGTTTGGCACAGACATCGCCGCCATCCTGGCGCAGGTTGCGTATCAGCTCAAGCTCCCTGGCTTTACCGACAAAAACTCAGTCCAACAATACCTCGAGCAACACGCTCGAGCCGGTGCTGCCGACCAATACACCGTTGCGCAACTGCGCAAAGAGTACTACCGAGTCATTGAGTTCATCAAAATCTTGTACGACGCGCTTTATAAGCGGCTGGCTGCTGCTGGCCAACAACCAGAAGTACCAGAACCAGAAGAGCTCCCCGAAGCACTACAGCCAGAAACCGCGCCCACAGAGGAACCAGCCCCAGTAGCAGAAAATCAAGCCGTGGTTGCGGGTCTTGATTCACCAGCTGCCGCCGCCCAAGATGGCGGGGATACGCAAGCCGAACCCCCTCCGCCAGACCTAACTCCAGAACAACAAGCCCAAATCCAAGCTTTTAGCGATCACGACCGCAGAACCTTACTTGTCACCTATCAAGGCCTACTTGCCAGTACTGCAGCATTCACACTTGCCGCCGACAGCAACTTCACCCAAGGAACGGTGTCTGACGAACAAATGGCGCTACTCATGCAGGAAGCTCAAAAGTTCTTGCAAGCACGCTATGGCGACACCATTCCAGAGCTCTCTTTTGCCGAGCGCGCAGAAATTGTGCGCCTGTTCCAAACCTCGGTTGTTGGCAAAGCAATTGGACTGCACGTTGCGTTCCAGCAAGGTCTCGCCGATGTTCTCGGTTCAACCAGCCCCATCGTTGAGAAAAACATCGAGCTAACACTTGATGGCATGCTGCAAGCCTCTGGCCCCAAAGCAATCATCGAGATGTTGGACACCATGGATGCAGGCAATGCAGATTTGGTGGCACAAATGTTTGGCATCCCACAAAAGTTGGACTCAGCTACTTTCGAACGACTTAAAACCATGGTTGTGCTTTACGCCATGGCTCATGGCACGGAGTTGTCGTTGTTGTCAGGCAACGCTCGTGTGTTTGCTCGCTTGGAAGCAGCTGCGCCCAAAATAACCGATCCTGCTTTTGCCCAAAAAGTTGACTCCTTCCGAGGATTTCTGCGCACATACAACGCCGCATCAGGCCGTGAGGATGGGAGTGAGCTCTTGGCGCAAGCGCAGAGCAAGGGCGCAATTGACAAAAAGACGTTGCTTGAGGAAGTAAAAAAGCAAAATACCCGCGTGCAAGAGATGTACGGAGCACTCTGGGCCAGCCTGAGCGAAGAGGAGCGAAAACGAACGCTGCAACAAATTGCAACAACGCTTGGCGAGCAACCAATCGAGCCGCTTTCATACGCTGATCTTCCTGTTCCGCTGGGTATCGAGATCATTCCCCACAACTTCTACAAACAATTGGCTGCTCAAGTACAACAGGAAGAAGCGCGTGTACAACAACTTACTGCTGCAGTCAGCGCAATCGAAACCGCCGTTGCACAAGATCAAGCTTTTGCGGAAACCATAGAACAAGCACAACAAGCTATCGCAGTTGAAAACATGCGTGCTGCCATGGTGGAGAGCTATTTGGCTGATGCGACACCCACAACACAACAAGAGGT
>CAZBMX010000159.1:0-2241 GCA_964493195.1 uncultured Pseudomonadales bacterium | reverse complement strand
CATGGCATTCATTACCATTTTGGGGTCATATCTATGGTGTCGAATACGTCATTGCTATTGTCGGAATGTGTGTGTTGTTGCTACAAAGCGCTGAGCTCATCTGGAAGACTACGTGGAAATTACTCTATGAACCACTCGCCCAACAAAAGCACGGGGCAAAAGTACTTCTCCTGTTTTTGACCTTTGCAGGGTTGGCACCAGCGGTCGTCACAGTGGATGCGCCACACGCTACTCGAAGCCTAGTGTTTTTCTTTTGTTTGCTCCTTTTGGTTGGTGAGGGTATAGAACAACTTGCTTACCTGTCCCGCACACGGCAATTACGCTCTTTATTTCCAGACACAACAGTCTTTGTAGTTGTTCTGAGTATTGTTGCGGTAAGTGCAACACGGTATCTGTTTTCATATTTTTTTTGGTTTCCACAGCATCATCCCTTACAACTGCCCGTGGGATTTGACACTGCCATCCGTACTATGGCACAAAATTATCCTGGAAAGGAAATTGCCGTTGTTGATACACATGGAACGCTCTATGTTTACACAAGTTGGTATCTTCAGTATGCTCCAGAGTTGTTTTTTGCTACTATTCATAAGCAGTTGCCCACACCTATTGGGTTACGATATGGAGAGCGAGTCGGTCAATTTCACTTCATTGCGCAACTCGATGATCGCACGACAGAAGCAGCAGTACTGTATCATAACGGTCATGAATGGAGTATCGCTCCCTAGCAAAAACGCTATAATAGATACTTAAGCAGTATGCAGCGAACAAAACAGAACCAATCAGTCAACATTTCTGTCGTCCTAGCAGTTTACAACGAAGAAAAAAATATTGGTCGATGTTTACGTGCTGTCTCAGCCTTTGCAGATGAAGTAATCCTTGTCGATGGCAGTTCCACTGATAAGACAGTCGAAGAGGCAAAAAATCTTGGCGCAAAAGTAATCACTACAACCAACAAACCAATTTTTCACATCAATAAGCAAATGGCGATGGATGCTGCAGGGGGTGAGATTGTGTTGCAGCTTGATGCAGATGAAGTTGTCGACGAAGAGTTAGCCAAATTTATTCTCGAACTTAAAAATACGTACAAACCTGACACCTATGATACAACCTCGGAACCTGTGGCGTGGTGGATAAGACGTAAAAATTTGTTTTTGGGACGCTTTTTACGCAAGGGCGGTCAGTATCCAGATCCGGTTATTCGTTTGTACTTAGCCGGTTTTGCAAAACTGCCACAAAAGGACGTCCATGAGCAAATGGAGGTGAATGGCATCATTGGAACTGCTGCTGGGCATTTAATCCATTACAGCAATCCAACGTTTGCAGATTATCTGAGAAAATGGAACGCATACTCAAGTCTTTCTGCAAAAGAGCTGCATGGTCTTCACAAAAAACTCACCGCAAGTGTAATAATTCAATATATTTTATTTAAACCCGTCTGGACGTTTCTGCTTTTATTTGTAAGACATAAGGGTTTTGTTGACGGATTCGCTGGATTTGTATTTGCATTAATGAGTGGATTGTTTCACCAAGTTGTGTTACTGAAAGCCTGGGAGCTAGGTCAGAAACGGGAAAAATGATCGTACACATTGATACACAACCATTGCAATCAGGTCATGCGCACCGAGGTATTGGCATGTATACACGACTGTTGACTGAACACTTAGAAAAAATACCTGGGCTCACTGTCATTCGGACGGCTGCTTTGAACAAAGAGTATTCTCCTCCGAAAGCAGATATTACCCATTACCCTTATTTCGATCTTTATTTCCCAACCTTGCCGTTTCACTATCTCAGCAAAAGTATTGTAACTATTCACGACGTCATCCCACTTCTTTTTCCAGAACAGTATCCAGTCGGCAAACGCGGAAAGTTAGCATTTACTCGCCAACAGCTTGCACTTAAAACCACTCAAGCAGTTATAACAGATTCGTTAAGCTCTAAGGCGGATATAATCGAGCATTTACGAGTACCTGAAAGGAAAATATTTGTTGTCCCACTTGCGGCAAACCCTGATTTAGCTCCCGCAAGTCCTACCGAGGTCGTTACTGCACGAAAAAAGTTCTCCTTACCCGAGAAGTACGTACTATATGTTGGTGATATAAATTATAATAAAAATATTCCTCAGCTTATAAAAGCAATAAAGTATCTTCCTGAGGAAATACACCTCGATTGTGTTGGTAAAAATTTTCTGCCACAATCAATACCCGAATGGCAGTGGATTGAAACGCAGGTAGCCCTTTC
>CAZBMX010000158.1:0-2293 GCA_964493195.1 uncultured Pseudomonadales bacterium | reverse complement strand
TAAAGCACCAATTATGCAGAAAAACAAGTCAACTATATATCATGCTGTTGTGCTGTTCATATTGATTGGCATAGCTGGTTTGACGATTCACATTCAGAAAATCAACGCACAAAACGCCTCCGTAGCCCCCAAGGCACTCAGTTCACCTAAGCCAACTGCGACTGCCACTGTCAGCGCATCACCGAAAAACAGTACTGAATCAACTGATACAAGCAAAGATACCATTAATGAAATCAAGCGTCGAATAGAAAAAAACAGCGATCTTGTAAAAGGTGTTACCGACCCAGCAGATGCTCGAGTGGGTTTGATTGGCGAAGTCACCCGCATTACTGGTGAATCTCTAACCATTAAAACCCAGACCGCAACAGTTATTATGTCCCTAACAGATACGATCGTCATTACCAGTGGGAACAAAACGCTCAAGCCAACTGACATAGCAGTGGGAAACTGGGTGAGCATCATTGGTACAAAAGTTGATGATGCATTTACCCCGCTCAACATTACTGTGAGCGCTGAATCACTGCAACCCAAACCACAGGTAGTTGCATTAGGGACTATTGGCAAAATTTCCCGATCAGAAATCGAGTTTACGCCTAGAAGTAGCACCGACAGCAAAACACTCACCATAGCCAAAACCAGTACGTTTGAAGACTTTGGCGGTGGTAAAGCAGTTGTGGGTGATTTTGAAACTGATGTCGCTGTACTGTTGGTTGCTCAGGAGGAAGACGTCGGATTAGTGATCGCAACGTTGCGTTCACTTGTTCCACTAGAAGAATAAGTTTGGGTAGGCTACGCTGCGGTATGGCTACAACAGAGAATATCTACCAGCTACGTACTAGCGCAGTCCAAGCACAGCTTGCCAAAACAGAAGCACTCGTCTGCACCAGCCCGAGCACCATTCGGTACCTAACTGGCTTCGTATGCCTTGTCCCCAGCGAGCGTGATGGCATTGCAGTGATCACAAAATCACATGTTTACTTGATACATTCTAGTTTTTCCCCATTACCTGACAATGCGGACTGGCTGAAAAGGTACGTCGGAACTAGTCCAGACAATCTGCTCACACACCTCACCGATATCTGCAGACTGGACAAATGCAGTACATTGATCATTGATACCGAGACCATGACCGTAAATGAACACGAAGCTCTGCAAAAATTGACTCTGCAGCTGCAAATGTTGACTAAAACCTCATTGCACCAGTTTCTGCATACTCAACGCGCACACAAAGATGCAACTGAAATAGCACTCATTCGTCGTGCGAGTCAAATCACCAATCAAGCTGTCTCGGCTGTTTTTGCACTGTTGCGTCCGGGCATAACTGAACTCGAAGTCAAACGACTGCTCGAGCACAGTATGGAGAATGCAGGGGCAACTGGAATGGCATTTCCTTCCATCATCGCATTTGGCAGCAATTCTGCTCTACCACACCACCAACCAGATGACACGCGACTTGGAGAAAACACAACCGTACTAATCGATGTCGGTGCACAAGTTGAGGGATACAATGCAGACATGACTCGAACCATCTGGTTTGGCAGTAGACCAAACGAGAAATTCCTACAAATTGAAAATCTGGTCCACAGTGCATACGCCGCGGCGCTGAGTGTACTACAAGGCTCCCAATCGCAGAATAAACCGATAACGCTACAAACAGTTGACCAGGCTGCACGAGCACTCATCGCCGAGGCGGGGTTTGGCCCGCAGTTTAATCACACCACCGGGCATGGGTTGGGATTGGACATTCACGAGCACCCATCCGTAAACTGGAAATCTGAAGTCGTTGTCAAACCACAGTTAGTAGTAACTGTTGAGCCTGGAATTTACCTGGCCGGTGAGTTTGGGTATCGGTATGAAAATACCGTGGTTATCACTGAGGATACTGCTGTCGAGTTAACAACTTTATAAACGCTGTTACAAATTATTGTAGCAAAGTGGACCCACCGAGAATCGAACTCGGGACTCTGCAATGCGAATGCGGCGGTATACCACTTACCTATGGGCCCTGCTTCCTTCTGGAATGTTTGTATTATACACGTCAGTTGCGTAATTAAATTGACTTTTTACACGCAAAACCCTATACTATCGATACAATGCAAACAGCATACAAAACTGTATTAGCGCATCATTCTCACCACCATACAACGCGGTGATGGGATTTTAGTAGCAACTTGAGCACAACAAACCCCGCCGCAAGCGGGGTTTTTTAGTGCTCTAGAAACAATAGAAACATAGTATGAACAATATCAAATATCAAAAAATCGACACAGCGGGTCAAATCACTGCTGTGGTA
>CAZBMX010000157.1:0-2351 GCA_964493195.1 uncultured Pseudomonadales bacterium | reverse complement strand
CGCTCCTTCGTGCAAGTTTCGTAAAGCAAGACGGAGAGTGGGAGTTACAAAACATTTCACCAATTGATATTGGTTCGATACCGCTTGAGCACAAACCATATATTCTTGATTTTGCTAAGGAGTATTTTACCAAAAAGTCGCATGGTAGACGTCAAATAATTCGTCCATATATGGATTTAGCAATTCTTGTTGATCCAGATGAAAAGGAACCTCCATCAGATCCAGCTGCTTTAGAAAAGTTTGTCAAAATTGGAGCATCTAAAAACATTAGAGTTGAGATGATTACAAAAGAAGACTATAACGAGTTACCAAGTTATGACGCGCTCTTCATACGAACAACCACAGCCGTAAATCACTATACCTATCGCTTTGCACGTTTTGCACAGACAGAAGGGTTAGTGGTTATTGATGATCCAGTTTCTATTCTGAAGTGTACAAATAAAGTATATTTAGCAGAGTTGTTGACGCAAGAAAATATCCCTGTGCCTCAAACAATTATTGTGCATAGAAAAAACCTACGGGATGTTGCAAAAACAATGAGTTATCCAAGTGTGCTCAAGCAACCAGATGGGTCATTTTCTATGGGTGTAACGAGAGCAGAAAATGCTATAGAGTTTTTACAGAAAAGCAGTGAGTTACTAGAACACTCTGATGTTATTATTGCACAACAATTTATGCTCACAGAGTTCGATTGGCGCGTAGGTGTACTTGACGGTAAACCTATTTTCGCGTGTAAGTACCATATGGCAAATAATCACTGGCAAATTTATAACTGGGAGTCTGAGGATAAAGAAAATTGGGGAAAAACAGAAGTAATGCCTGTGTATATGGTTCCACAACCAGTATTGGATGTAGCACTAAAAGCGACCAAGATTATTGGAAATGGCTTGTATGGTGTTGATTTAAAGCAGTTGGGAGATCAGGTATATATCATTGAGGTTAATGACAACCCAAACCTTGACCATGGGTACGAGGATAGAGTGCTCAAAGACCAGCTGTATACTATTGTGTTAGATAGTTTTATTGATCGGTTTGAAAAATTGAATAGATCAAGGAGTGTTACTATTTAGTATGCAAGATTTATTTAAAACCCCCTTAGGTATTGAAATAGAAACCATGCTGGTAGATGCGCAAACACTTGATGTATTGCCAAAGGTAGATGCTGTTTTAACACAGTTGCATGGTGTGCCGACAGTCGAGCATGTAGATGGGCCAATTACTTGGTCGAATGAGTTGGTTAATCATGTTATAGAGTTGAAAGTAAGCAAACCAGCCTTGTTATCCGAACAACTAGCTATAGATTTTTACACATCCCTAGAACGTTTTAGGGTAGGAGCAGCTAAGGATGGTGGAACGTTACTACCTACTGGTATGCATCCCTGGATGGATCCAGCTACACAAACACAGTTGTGGCCAGGTGAGTATCACGATCACTATGCTGCTTACCATGCAATTTTTAACTGCTTTACTCATGGTTTCGCCAACTTACAAAGTGTTCATATTAACATCCCATTTCATGATGAAGATGAGTTTGGTCGAGTTAGTGCTGCAATAAGACTAGTGCTTCCACTAATTCCAGCTCTAGCTGCTGCAAGTCCACTTCGTGATGGCAAAAGATCACCTCAATTGAACGGACGATTAGAGGTGTATAGAACCAACCAAAAGTTAGTAGCATCTGTAGCAGGAAAAGTAATTCCTGAGCCTATTTTTGATACTGCTACCTACAAGCAAGAAATTTTAGAAAAAATGTATGCAGATATTGCGGCATTCGATACAAATGGGATACTTCGAACTGAGCAGCTCAACTCTAGAGGGTGCATTGCTCGTTTTGATAGAAATACACTTGAAATAAGACTGATAGATGCCCAAGAGTGTGCATATGCTGACATAGCAGTGGCAAGTGCAGTGGTTTTTCTGGTTAACGAGTTGTTACACGAGAGGTGGTTATCATATACTCAGCAACAACAAGTGTCCACAGATGAACTTTATGGAATTTTGACAGCCTGTATTACAGACGCGGAACATACCTTGTTGTCTTCAACAAACTTTTTATCACACTTTGGTGTACTACACCCAACACCTGCTGGTGAGCTTTTGCAACAGGTACTATCTCCACATATTTCAAATCTTGAAAACACAGCTCCACAGTTGGCACGTGCTTTGCGAGTTATTTTGAAAGATGGCACTCTAAGTTCTCGGATACTTCGCCACTTACCTGAAGCACATACAAGAGAAGACATCTTTAAGATATACAAAAAACTTTCTGAGTGTCAGCAAAATAACACTGTTTTTATCTAAACTACTCAAACCACTTTGGTTGTGACTTGTAAAAAACACTAGGTTTTTTTGTT
>CAZBMX010000156.1:0-2400 GCA_964493195.1 uncultured Pseudomonadales bacterium | reverse complement strand
AGTGCCGCTGCCAAAAACCTCCACGGGATCACCCAAAAACTGAGCGTCGACTCCACTGGCACATCGCGCTCTCCGTTGTCATACACCAGCAACAGATGGGCTGTGTACTTGCCAAAGCGAAGCTTGTTCATTTTGGAAAAGTCCCACTGCAGCTTTCGCTTGGGTGAGCCGTCAGCGTTGCGCTCCACTTTCTCACCTTCAGCTAAGGTCTCATAGACTGGAAAGCCATCATCCCAAGCCACAGTGAAATCACGAGTGCTATCAGGCAGCACCATGCCGCTGCCTTTGTTGAAACTCAACAAGGCTATGTCCTTTTTCGTGCCGGAATCAATAAACACATTTCCGAGTGGTGCCAAATGAATGTTGCCGCTATTTTTTACCCGAACGGTAAACTCAGCGGGCAAAAATTCATACACCTTTTGTGCAGTTTGAAACTCAACCAGCTGCAACTCCTGTTTGGCGTTAGGTGAGTTGACCGTAGCCAACAACAAAACCGCAGGTGCCCCAGAAACTACTGTTGTTACTTCGCCTTCTGGCAACAACGATTGACGACGCACAACGATTGCGTAGTAGTACGTAAGTGCTGAATCCTTGGGCGGTGAGAACGTAACTGCAATAGATTTCCATTGCCGGGGTGTAACGGTAAATTTTTGTTCAGAAAAACGAATCCAGTGCTGGTACTCATCAACCTCAGCAAAGGCTTCTATCTCTGGTTGCGCACCATTTGCCCCTGCTCGAAACTTCGCAAGACTTAACTCAAGATACTCATCCTCACTGCTGTTGTTAAGAACACGTACTTCACCGGTAGTTGTGGTGCCGGGGTCAGTCTCCAGCAACAATGTAATTGGTGATACTGTCAGGTTGATCGGCACCTCAGCCACTGGTGCCACGGTTGGTTCTGGCACAGCGCTGGTAGTAGCAGCTGCAGCTTCTGATTCAGGTTGTTCTTGAGCCAAAACCGGCACAGCAGTAAACGCAGCAATCACCAGCGCAGTAAATACAATGAGCCAAGATTTGTTACTGAATTTCAACATCTGGTGGTACTTCTTTCTGTCTGCGCAGCAAACGCAGTGGAATACGAACAACTGTGCGAACAATTTCAATCAATTTTTTGGCGGCTAGCAACAAGATGACGCCTGCAACTGCTAAGAATCTCCAGGGAACAACCCAAAACGTCAGCGTCGACTCAACTGGCACATCGCGCTCACCATTGTCATAGACCATAAGTAAGTGGGCGGTGTACTTGCCAAAGCGAAGCTTACTTAACGGCAAATCCCAGTTAAGCCTGCGCTTGGGTGTGCCATCTGTATTGGTTGTCACGACACCATCTTGCGTCACCGTTTCATAAAACGGGAACCCTTCCTCCCAGCGCACCGTATATGTCCGCATTGTGTCAGGCAGAACTAAGCCATTGGCTTGATTGAAACTGAGAATGCCAATATCCTTTTTGCCTCCACCATCAATAAACACGTTACCAAGTGGTGCCAGATGCACATTGCCAGTGTTCTCTACTCGCACCTCGAACTCAGCTGGCAGAAATTCGTAGACTTTTTTAGGAGAGGTAAAAGAAACCAGTTGCAGCTCTTGTTTAGCGTTGGGAGAGTTGACCGTAGCCAACACCAAAACAGCAGGAGCACCTGCAATCACCGTGCCACCCTCATCCAGCTCAGCGTTTGCCTGACGATTCACAATCACTGCGTAGTAGTACGTCAAAGCGGCATCTTTTGGGGGCGAAAACGTCAGCGAGACTGTTTTCCATTCACCAGGATTTACCCGTACTGTTCGTGACTCGGGCGTCAACCAACTCTGATGCTGCTCATGGGGTGCAAATGGTCGAATAACTGGCTTGGAACCACCTGGATCAGCAGAAAATGTTGCCAGTTCAAGTTGTAAATCTTCAGCTTCCGTCCCATTATTAAGAATTCGCATGGATCCAGTAGCTGTTTCGCCAGGGTTTACTTCGAGCAAAACAGAAATGGGTGAAACAGTGAGATTTAAAGACTGTTCTGGAGGCTCAGGTGATGGTATTGGCGACGGCGTGCTTGCTACGCTGCCACTTTGCGTTCCACTCGGTGTCTCTGCAGACGATTGTGCGCCAACAATTGTAGGCACTCCAACCACTACCAATTGGCAAAATACAAAAACTAAAAAAGCTACCAAACTCAGGCGCATACTGCGGTTCATTGTATACCAAGCTAACTCATCCGTACATGAAAAAAACCGCCTCTGCATTGATTCTGCAAAGGCGGTCTTACTTTCTAGATTTACTGAGTCACCACGTAACTTACGCAGTCACCCTGATTCTTGAAGCTTGGGTTGTTGAAGTGCATCCAACCACCCTTTTTGCATTCATTTTTATCAGCAGGTGGCCCAATAAGTGGCTCAAAGTCAAATGTAGTT
>CAZBMX010000155.1:0-2450 GCA_964493195.1 uncultured Pseudomonadales bacterium | reverse complement strand
GCTTGTTTCCGCGTAGTGTCGCACGCTGCTTTTGGACTAGTTCTGTCGCTTGTTGGCAAGTTTTCTGTGCAGTTTCTTCATTCGTTGATTAGTGACGGTGTGCTTCAAATGAATATGGACAACGTAGAAATTGTGACGTGAGTTTTTATATAGAATTGGATCTGAAACACGAACCGTTTTACTTCACTGAGTTTGACAAACCATATGCCATGTCGCACAATAACTACTGTCGCCGTCTTGGCCTGTGCTTCTGCTAGATTTCGTTATAAAGAGAGTAGTATATAACATATCAAAATTAATCAAAACATATACAAAATATACAAAAAGCATCTAAAATAGTCGGATGTACAGCGACAAAATTGAACTGAACAAAATTAGCAGTCAAACCATATGACTGCTAAAGCCCTATAACGCAATTATTTCTGATATGGCTAAACTCACTCTCCCCCGCCCCGCTTTGGTAACCTTTTTAGAACATATTGAAGTAGAACGAAATCTTTCCAAGCTGACAATTCGCAACTACAGCCAGTATCTTAACCGCTTCTGCGATTGGTTCGAGCGCGATGGTCATACCAAGTTAACAGAGCTCGACCAGGACATGATTCGACGCTATAGAGTACATCTGTCGAGAGTCAGCGATGATTTGGGTAGAACACTCTCTAAAAAAACCCAGTCGTACTACATTATCGCATTGCGATCGTTCCTCAAATTTTTAGTCAAAAATGATGTGCCAGTTCTGCACCCAGAAAAGATCGATTTGCCCAAAGCTGAGTCGCGGCATATGGAGTTTTTGCCGGTAGATAAAGTAGAGATCTTGCTTGGCCAACCGCAGCTGTCATCCAAGACAGGTTTGCGCGACAAGGCCTTGCTGGAGGTGCTGTTTTCGACCGGTTTGCGTGTTTCTGAGCTCGTCGGACTCAATCGAGATCAGATCAATCTTGACACCCGGGAGTTTGGCGTGATCGGTAAGGGCCGACGGCCGCGAGTGGTTTTTTTGAGTGATCGTGCGGCGATGTGGTTGGAGCGATGGCTGAACAGTCGTAAGGATCGGTGGCGGCCTGTGTTTATCAGATTGTCGCGGGATGAACCGCCAATTACCAGTGATGGCGAGGAAATGCGACTGACTTCCCGCAGCGTCCAACGGAGTGTGGCGGCTTACTGTAAAAAAGCACACTTGCCGATCCAAATTAGCCCACATGGCTTGCGGCACAGCTTTGCCACTGATTTATTGGCCAATGGCGCTGGTTTGCGTGATGTGCAGGAAATGCTTGGGCACAAAAGTGTGGCGACAACCCAGATTTACACGCACGTGACTCGGCCGCAGCTGCGCAAGATTCATGAGGAGCGGCATAGTAAGTTGTGATATTGTCTAACTTGACGCTGCTTGGCTCGATTGTCTAGCTAGGGTATAATGCGACATTGTTTACATGAACGGGCCGGTAGCTCAGTTGGCTAGAGCGCCTGCATGGCATGCAGGAGGTCAGGGGTTCGAGCCCCCTTCGGTCCACATCGAATTCTGACGCATCTGCTGAGATAGGTGGGCTTCAAGCAGGGCTTTTAGAAATCACTAGTTTCGAGCAACTGTTTGCAGAGTTGGATACATCAAAAAAAAGTTGATCAGCAGTAACTAGCAATAAAAGGATACTGCAGAGATGAGTGCACTCGAAACACTTAGAAACAGTGAATTGTCTTTTGAACGTGAGCGGATTAATCTTGCTAGTTTCACTACTGACAATCATCTAGGAGATGAACACACACTGCTCATTTGTGTGAAAGGCAATAATCAAGCAGATCGCAAAAAACGGCACATCGCCAAACTTGCAGGACTTCCAGTTCCAGAAAAACAACCAGCAATTGGAGGAATTGCTTCACTTGAGTTGAAAAATGTTGAAAAAATACCTCCTTATGAAGAAATGAACTGGATTCCTGAACTACAGGGCTTGGCAGAAACACATTTTGTTGAGATCCAAGCCGGTAGAATGGTAGTAGCAACAGCTGATTCTATTATCATAAAGAGTCTTAGTGGTGATCAAAAAATAGCAATACATTCTCCTTTTTTTAAGAACCTGCATGGTGTTGTTGTGCAGTTCGGAAGTGACCCACTTATTCCTACAGGTCTTACAGTTTGCTCAAGTGGGTTAGACAGTATTTTCGAGTTTTCTTACAATGGGAATGAGCTTACCCTACAATCATATTGGTCAGCTCTGACATTGGAGGAAAACTCAATGTGGCTAATCGATGTTACTAATCAACAGTTAATACATAGCGCGACAAATGATATTGTTCCATTTCAATCACTTTCACCACTGGGTTTAGATACCCGTGAAAGAAAAGTAAGTGTTAATTCTTTATTCAGATATGAGAACAGCTATTTAGTCACTTGTCTTCTTAGCGGTAACGTACTATCAATTAATTTTGAATCCAATCGAATAGCCAGAACTTTACTATGG
>CAZBMX010000154.1:0-2466 GCA_964493195.1 uncultured Pseudomonadales bacterium | reverse complement strand
TTCAGGCTTGAGGAATGCGCTCGAGTAAGTTCGGGAATAGAGTTGCCATCGCAGGCACAACTACAAGATAACTTGAGATTTCAATTACAATACGTGCCAGGGCCAGAGCGTAATGAAAACGCGATTGATAGACTGCAGAAACAGCTTTTCTTTCGTGCGAACTATGAACGAATAACGACAGAAAGAGTTAATGAGGAACTATGGTCGAAACTGTACCTTGACAAGGATGTATTAGAATTTCTAAAGAACAAACGGCAAGAGAACAAACGCCAAGAAAGTGGTTTGCCAAAGCGCGAGCCAACTTTGCAAGATGAATTACAATTTAACGGTCTGTTGGCAGACAGTCTTATCTTGGCAGGATATTCTGCTGATTTACAGGAAAAAATCCCTGGGGGTGTTAAGGATCTGTCCCAGACGCCAAGGGCACAAAAATTGACCGCTTGGATCGAAGCGCTGAGCACCCATTCAAGACAGGAGATTTTTTCTGTCGTGAGAGAGCGGGTGAATTTGTTACTCAGTGGCACGCCAGACCCAATTTTTCAAAATAGCTATGTCAACGAAGTGGAAATGGTAGAAAAAACACATTTGTTTGAATTTTTTGGTCTCTTTAAGTATGAGGTCGGGGTTGCGGACTTACGGATAGAAGAACTGGTGTTTCTGATGCATAGTCTTGGTAAGCTAAACATCCCACTCCTCACATGGTTCAGACGTGAGCTGCTTGTTGCAAAGATTCTAATGTTGCTCGGCAATAACCCATTTGGAGATAATAAGATTGAAAAGTTCAAAACGTATGCGCACGAACAGGCAAGCGCGTTGCTAAAGGAATGCGAGAAGTATATTGCTGGCGATCCAAGAGTTGCAAACAGCATGCAAGTAATCAGGTCAAAGGTAGAAGGTATTCGTCGTGCACGCACACAAAAATAATAGTTACGTTGCTCAGTTGCAAGTCGGCGACCCCGCTGCTGCCCGGGCGTGGTTTACCGAGTACCACGATCGCTTGCTCCGATTCGTGGAACAAAAGATTTCGATACACGCAGACGCCGAGGAAGTTGTGCAGGAGACGTTCATCAACTGCTTGCGCCAAGTTTCGTTGTTTCGGGGTGATTCGAGTTTGTGGACGTGGATGTGCTCGATTGCCCGGCACGAAGTAGCTGATTACTATCGCAAAAAATACGCCAAGAAAGCACTGCAGTTGTTGCCGCTGTTTGACTCTGTTTTTGAAGAGCATGCAGCACCTGTTGTGGAGGCAGAAAAATCTGAAAAAACAGGGCAGATTAGGCAAGCACTGGGCAAATTATCACCACTAGAACAAGAAGTGCTACAACTCAAGTACATCGACGAGCACTCAGTGGCAGAAATCGCAGCGCGCATTGGTAAAACAGTCAAGGCTGTTGAGTCACTGCTGTTCCGAGCTCGGCAGTTGTTTCGTGCAGAATGGCAGGTAGCGTAGCAGGAGAGCGAGTGGTCGTATGGGAGTTGCACAGACAGAGTCAGAAAAGTTTTTAGTCAGACTTGAGAGCGAGGCGAAACGCCAATCGAAGTTGGCCGAGCACCCGTTGCTCCCGAACCAACTACATGGGATGGCTACATTTGTGGCTACGCATGTTTGGCAGGTGTGTTGCGTGGCGGCGGTGTTAACGGCAGTAGTCTTAGAAGCAACAAAACTATGGTAGCTCGAGTTAATCGAATGATACTGCGACTGCTGTATGCCATGCTCCGCATCTCAGCGGGGTTGGTACTGCATCCATACCAAACAATGCAGTCATTGTTGGCTGCAGAGACAAAGTTTGTTTGGCTGACGCTGTTGCCAAGTGTTGGGTTAGCATGCATCACGATCATTTGGAGATTCATGGTTGTGCCAACTGTCGGCTTGTTTGTGCCTTGTAGTGAACTGCCGGTTGCGGCTTGCGCGGTTTTGCCGTTCATTGGTAATGCACTAACGTTTTTCTGCGTGTATTGGCAGCTGATCTTGTTGTACTTGCTATACCGTTTCTCTGTAATCACCGAGTAATCTGCGTGGTTTGACGACTGTTTTGCGACTAACTTGTATGTCATGGGACAAACACAGCCAAAGTTGCAGCTTGTTCAGTTGGTTTCCGAGTCGGATCAGCCGTTAGGCACGACTGACGTTATCACTGCGCATCGAGGTGCGGGTATGCTCCACCGAGCGGTGTCGGTATTTTTGTTTCGCCGAAATGCAGCGTCGAACACCCTTGAGTTGCTCATGCAGCAGCGAAGTGCGCAGAAACTGGTCGGGGCCCTCCAGTGGGCAAATACAGTCTGTGGCAACGCACTTCCCGATGAATCGTACCAAGCAGCCGCGCTGCGTAGGCTCCATGATGAGCTCAACATTACGACAGCGACGCTTTCGCCGATCTGCGCGTTTCGGTATCAAGTCAAGTGCAATGCTGAGTATAGCGAGAATGAACTTGACCAAGTATTTGCGGGTTGGTTCACTGGTGCAGT
>CAZBMX010000153.1:0-2494 GCA_964493195.1 uncultured Pseudomonadales bacterium | reverse complement strand
CATCACTCCACAGGTCACGTGGAAGTGAAACCATAGACACCATGTTCGATTGTGTGTCGATAGAGACAAGTAAAATAGTATCTGTTAGGGGCTTATTTTCTGGTCTCGTATCCAGACTGTCCAGGCCTAAAAGCAACACGTTTTTATGTCCCTGTGAGTCCACTACCGGTACTTGCTGCGCTCCGATTGCTACAGCATTCAACATCTCGTGCCACGTAAAACCAGATTGTTCTAGTACATTTAAAGATTTGGAAAAAAAGATACCAATTGCTATGATGGCTGACGTCGCTGTTAAAAGTAGCGCCATGCCGAGTGAGAGTAGTAGAGTAGTAACAATGCTATGAATCAAAGAGTATGACATTTGTGGCTCTGTGTGCATGCGCATGCTTCTTATCTTACCACTGCTGTGTGGGACTGAGTACGCTACAATAGTACTATGGCACGACAACTCATTACAGCGTTCTTGCTTGCACTCTGTGTCTTTGCTGGCTCATGGGTACTTTTGCAACCTGGATTCTTTAGAGCACATGATTTTGTGCATGCTGCTCGAATTGCTGAGATGTCTCGAGCTCTTGAGGCAGGACATATTCCGCCACGCTGGAGCGCCAATTTCGGATATGGGTACGGAATGCCACTTTTCAGTTTTTACGCCCCACTACCATTTATTGTAGGTGCATTTTTCTTGCAACTACTTACTGTAGTTGCTGTCCTAAAACTACTCATAATTATTGCAACGATTGGTACGGTTGTAGGAATGTACTTGTTTGCAAGAGAGTACTTTAGTCGTACAGCAAGTGTGTTAGCTGCGTTTGCAGCCACTATGGCTCCGTATCGCGCTGTTAATATTTTTGTACGCGGGGCGCTGAGTGAGGTGTGGGGCATGGCGTGGACACCATTGGTTTTCTTGGGGGTAGCTCGGATAAGCAGGGCGCGGGGAGGCTTCCTTATATTGTCTCTGTCCGTAGCTGGCATGGCTCTCAGCCACAACCTCGTTACCCTGATGGCTATATTGGCATCTTCTGTTTGGGGGCTACTCCTCATATATTTTGAGGTGCAATCGAAAAAGTCTGCCTGGAAAGAGGGGATCTCTCGTTCTGTACGATTGTTCCTTGGGTACTTAACGGGATTCGGTTTGGCGAGTTGGTACCTGATCCCCTCAGTCGCAGAAAAAAACTTTACAAAGCTCGATGCGACAATACTCACCGGTTACTTCGACTTTCATGTGCATTTCTTATACATTCGACAGTTGTTATCTAATGCGTGGGGATACGGAGGCTCACAGTGGGGCCCTGATGACGGAATTTCCTTTTTTCTTGGGTACGGTCAGTTACTTGCCATCTTTGTCTGTGTGTACTTGTTTTTCAAGTCAATATCCCTAGGCAAAAATCTTTGGCTGCGAGAGTTTTTTAAACGTCAGTATCTAGCATGGATTACTTTGCTCGTGCTTACTCTGTGTCTCAGTTTGACATTGACACACTCTGCACCGATATGGGACTCAGTATTCTTCCTACAATACTTGCAGTTTCCATGGCGTTGGTTGAGCGTTAGCACAGTGCTGCTTGCTTTTCTTGTGGCTTGGTCCGTTGATTCAGTGCACTCAAAACTTAGACGAAGTCTGTATTGTGTCCTAATGATAGTTCTGCTCATTAGACCAATAACAAACTTTCAACCTGAAGCTTTTTTGAGCAATGCGGATGATCTGTATTATATTGATTCAACTAGAATACAAACGCAAATGAGCGAGATTCTACCTGACTACATCCCTGTTGCACTGAACACGACCCAGTTGAGACCAAGCGGCGACCCTTTATCTGATACCGATGGCCTCGTAGTTGCACAACATGTTATTGATCGTCCACACGAGCACCTGTATTTACTAGAGCTACAACGCACGCAGCCTGTTGCTTTTTCTATTGCGTATTTTCCCGGTTGGCGGGCTGAAATTGATGGAATCCAGACACTGGTTGAACCAAATGCTGATGGACTACTTTCACTTTCAATTCCGGAAGGCTCTCACCAAGTAGGATTATATTTTTCAGAATCACCAGTGCGAAAAATTGCTGACGTACTATCTGTAGTTTCAGCACTCGGTTTGATTACATATTGGGTGAGAAGCAAACGCTCCCCAACTAGTTAAATTATGTCAAAGAAACAAACTCAATTCACGACCACCGAGATTGACACAATTAAACAAAAATCAGTGCACGGAGCAGTCTCCTACTTTTTGCGCACCTTGTTCCTGCAGGGCATAGGTCTAGGATCAGCAATTTTATTAAGTTGGTTGCTGGATCCTGAAGATTTTGGCGTGTATGGTTTTGTAGTGCAAATTATTGGATTGTTAACGTTCATATCTGACATTGGTTTCGCTGCGGCACTCATTCAGAAGAAGGAAGAACCATCACTTGCTGAGTACAGAACAGCCTTCACTGTCCAACAAGTGCTTTCCTGGCTTATTGTGTGTATCGTCCTTGTCGTGATTGCAACGGGATTAGTA
>CAZBMX010000152.1:0-2520 GCA_964493195.1 uncultured Pseudomonadales bacterium | reverse complement strand
AAGCGTGGCCAAAATCAACGAAAACTCACTAATCTGCGCCACAGTGAGGCCAGTGAAAAAACCGACTTTTTTGTGATAGCCTAGTAAGTTTAGGATCACAACAACAATTATGGGATTGCCGAGCAGAACAAATAATGAGAACACCCCAACTGGTATCAAGATCTGCGCAGAGAAATTCAAAATTAAACTAGACCCCAGTAGGATAAAAAACAGAATAATGAAAAAGTCACGCAATGGGCGCATCCTTGAACCAACCTCTTCAGCAACCGCTGTAGCAGAAAGCACTACTCCTGCCACCAACGCACCAATCTCGACAGAGAATCCTAAATACTGGAATATGCTCGCAAGCCCGAGCCCCCAAGTTAATGTAAACACAAACAGCAATTCGGTGCTTCTGCTCGCGAACCTAATCACAGCTGGAATGATCCACCTAATACACACTGTTAGCACCAAAACGAGTAATAACCCTTTCACAAGAATTCCTAAAATTAATTCGGAGAATGATAAATCAACAGCTTGACTTAATGATGAAACAACAATAAGAATGATCGTTGCTACTAAATCCTGAACAAGGAGCATGCCTATTGCAATTTTCCCGTACAAAGTTTGCAGTTCTCCTTTATCTGAGAGCAATTTAAGAATAATAATGGTACTACTGAAGGTAAGTCCAATACTCATGTATAGTGCAGCAATGGCGTTCAAACCTAGCAGCAAAGCGATGCCAAATCCTATGGCTGAAGTAAACAATACTTGCCCTACACCAGTAGCCAAAGAAACTCGACCGACTTCCTTGATAACACGAGGATTCAAGTTCAAACCCACAATAAATAACAATAATGTGATGCCGAGCTTAGAAAATAGCTCTAGTGCTTCCGTTTCGTGCAGAATGTTGAGTACTGCTGGTCCAGCAATAATGCCACTTAAGATATAACCGACAACGAGTGGTTGTCTTAGCCAACGCATCACAAAACTCACAACGGTTGTGACAACTAAGACTGCTGCGAGTTCGAAAAAGATTTCCATACAGTTAGTATACTGGCAACGTTCAGTCTTTGACTAGCGGGCAACGAGCTCATTAGCTCAGTTAATGGCATTTTGCAATGAGCCGTTGTGACACATGGTACTTTAATCACACGAAGCTCATACTTTCTGCATGAAAAAAGTACTTATCGTAGAAAATGACCGGCAACTGGCAACACTTCTAGAGTCCATGATCAAGCAGCTTTCATATGAATGCTTGGTTAGTCACAGCTTATCAGAAGCTTACAAACTACTTGAACGTGAACGCCCTGATCTCGTGCTTCTTGACCGCCTTCTCCCTGATGGCGATGGTCTAGAGCTGGCTACCTATATGCATGAATCTTTTTTTACCATGCGTATTATCTGCATCAGCACTTTGCGCAGTAATCGTGATCGAATTACGGGACTTGAAAATGGTGTTGACGACTACCTGTCAAAACCGTTCTCTCTCAAAGAGCTTGAGCTGCGATTAAAGCGTCTGCTCTACTGTGAGAAAGTTTTGGAACAAAGCTGCATTCGAATTGGATCATTACGCTTCTTTCCACATAGTGGCACAGTGCTAGGTAGCAGGATTCTGATACAACTGCGCAAAAAGGAAGCCGCAATTCTGAGCTGTCTCTGCCGTCACAAAAACCAAGTCGTCTCTAGAGAAGAAATAGTTTCATATGTATGGCAGGGTGAAACCGCGCAACCCGCGCTCAGCACGCTAGATGTGTATGTGCGCCGCATCCGTGGAAAATTAGAGCAGCATGCCAACATTCTGCGAACTGTGCGCGGATATGGCTACTCAATCACTGTTGCTTAGTTGAAATAACCCATCGCATTCGTGTGCCTCGCTGTGGAGTACTTTCAATTTCAACACTTCCAGAAAAGAGTTCCTCAACCACGAATCGGATAAACGGCAATCCCAAACCTTTGCCCAACGGTTTTGCCGAAACTCCTGGAATTCCAACCAGATAGCGCGTTACTCTACCCATACCCTCAGCGTAATCAATAACCTCAATACGAACCCGATCATGAGCTTGATACAACACGACAGTGATTGGTCGGTATGTAGTAGATGAATGATACGCTTCAATGGCATTCCGCACAGCGCACCCAATAGCTTCCTGCCAATGGACAGCGCTTCCTCGCAATACTAATTTACTTGAACACGCTGTTTGGAGTGTTAGTGTGACTTCCGGATGTAGAAGTTTGCACACACGAACTGCATCGCTGGTTGCCCTCACAACAGAAAATTCATCTGCAACAGCACCTGGGTTTGTTAGGCCTGTTAACAGATGTTCAACAGAATCACATAGCTGTCGCGCCTCAATCAATGATTCTCGACTTGGTTTATTAGTGCTAATGGAAGCATCTAATCGACCGGCTAAAACCATCATCGGAGTACTCATGGCATGGCGAAAAAAGTCACCCGACAACATCGAATAGCTAGAAAGCCATGCTAATTGCTGGACGCGCAAACCCAGAAGGTGCTCGAGCACATGTAACTTGGGCAAG
>CAZBMX010000151.1:0-2538 GCA_964493195.1 uncultured Pseudomonadales bacterium | reverse complement strand
GATTCTCACATTTGAGACATATGTTGGGTCGCATGCAGCTGCGTCAATTTGGGAAAATTGTGCAACAGGGAACGCAAAAAACATCATTAACAAAAACAACAAAACACTCTGGGCTATAAATCTGAGTTTTGAATACATGTCTAGACTGGTATTTCCTAGCATTAATTATACAATAGGTGTGCTTGGTAATCATAGATTCAAACTGGGTTGCAAAGAAATGTGTAGACCTGCCTCGTTAATAATCACAGTATTGGTGTTGTGCTTGGGTTTGTTGTATCAAATTATTCCTGGATTTTCAGTTCAACTAGTCCACGCCGACGAAGTCCAAGACCTTCAGCACCAAATTGACGATCTTGCCAACCTCAAACGACTATCGGAAGACGCCACCAAACCACTGGAAAAGGAAGTTGACACCCTAGAGGCGCGCATCGCCAGCGCTCGGGCGGGAATTGTGCGCGCCAAGGCAGAGGCAAAAGCATTGGCGACCACCATCGAACAGCGGGAAACTGCGCTTTCCTACCAGTACGCACTTTTGTCGCGGCGGATTTTTGAGCAGTACAAAAAAGCCCGGACGTACTCGCCGCTGTTGGCTCTGGTGTCGAACAGTGATGCTAGCGATTTGACCAAGGACTTGGCCTATCGCAGCTCGATCAAAGCGCAGGACAATCGGCTCATCCAGGACATTGGTGCGGACATTGTGGATTTGGAAGCGGATAAGCGGAAGCTAGAGTCCGACCAGCAAAAACTGGCAGCGCTGGAAAAACAGCTTGATGAGCAAGCGGACTTCTTCCAAGGTGAAATTAACAAAGCCAAGTCGTATCAAAAAGAGCTGTCTGGCAAGATTGCAGCGCTCTCGGCGCAGCAGCAAGCCATTTTGGCCGCACGGTCGGGTTCGACCACGACCAGTGCCGGCAATGTGCCGATCGGTTCCGACTATGACGGTTCGATTGCGGGCTTTCGTGAGAACGCGCCCGGTGGTTCATTTGCAGTTTTTGCCTTTGGCGCCTACACCCATCGTAAAGGTATGAGCCAGTATGGGGCAAAGGCCAGGGCTGACGCCAATCAATCCTTCAAAGATATTCTCAAAGCGTACTATGGCAAGGAGCCAGTGGGCAAAGACACCGGCGGCTCGATTAGTGTATCTGGGGTGGGCACAATTTCGTTTGAAGATCAGTACTTGTATGGCATTGCCGAAATGCCCTCAGATTGGCCGATAGAGGCACTCAAAGCCCAGGCAGTTGCTGCTCGCACGTATGCCTATCGCTATAAACAGGATGGCAAGTCGATTTGTACTACCGAGGCCTGCCAAGTGTACTCTGGCAGCAAAGCGGCCAATCCACCAGAAAAGTGGAAGCAAGCCGTGCAAGAAACCCGTGGTCAAGTGCTGGAAGATGTGGTGACCTACTACTCCTCAACCACAGGCGGCTACTTATCAACCTCCGGCTGGGACACCACCGACAAAAACGGCAGTGGCGACTGGACCAGCCGCGCCTGGGAGAGCAAGGGCAACTCGCCGTGGTTCTACAAGGCTTGGTATCGCCAGGGGTATCGCAATGACTCTTCCTCGTGTGGTCGCAAACCGTGGCTGTCTGAGGAAGAAATGGCAGATATCTTAAATGCCTGGCTTCTGCGCAAAGACCCCGGTGGCGCTGACACAGGTCGAATTTTGCCTGTCACCATCGGTTCGTGTTCAGTGGGTGGCCAATCAGGCAGTCCATACAGCATGGAAGAGCTACGCAAACTGGTCAGCAACCCGGTGACGAGCATTAGCGGCACCCCTGCGGTTAGCCACAACGACAGCGGGCAAACAGTGACAGTGACGTTCCAGACCAATCGCGGTCCGGTTTCCATGAGCGGTACGGAGTTCAAGGAGGCATTCAATACGCGCGCACCGGGGTATATTTCCATTCCACAGAGTGGGTTTGCATTTTTTAATATTGAGCGGAAGTAGTTCGCAACATCTGCTTGCAGAGACGCATGGCGCCTTCTCCATGCTTTGGTGCGCCCTCCCTAGTGTTTGCAAGAGGTTGTAGAACTCCTGGTAGGGCGCACAAACTCTGCAAGCAGATGTTAACTACTTGAGGATTTAGTCTTTAAAACAACACTGTGGGCATTGGTGGATTTGGGTTGGGATCCCAAGTATTAAAGATTGTATCGCCATCACCAATTGGCTCGGAGCCTGGCTCAGATGACCACAGATTTGGTTCTATGTGCTCTTTTTTGATCAAGATTGGTGTTTGCTGAGAATGCATGGGCTTCTTGCTGAGTGCATTGGCAATGCCTCTTTCAAGACCCCAACAGAATTCAACCCAATACTCAGCAATTTTTGAGTTCCTGAGTTTGTATCGAACTCGTCCATCAACGGGAGCAACTAATTCATAGGGTTTGGGAATATTTTCAATGCACCCAACACCGATATGTATGCCATCTTCAGCAGGGACTAGGGATGGAATTCTGGGATTTCTTGATTCCAAGAGTACCCCCCTGCATGAAATCTCCGGAAATAGCCGATGGATGATAGCTGCTGTAATTTCAATG
>CAZBMX010000150.1:0-2541 GCA_964493195.1 uncultured Pseudomonadales bacterium | reverse complement strand
ACATTTTCTTGCAGTGCTAGTTTTTTGATTGCTGCTATGACAATGTTTGCTTGAGCCTCAGTCAGACCAGTAACGTTGGTTAGATGTTTCAAGCTGAGTTCGGGGGAGAGCAGTATGGGTGTTAGTGCGTATGTAAGCAACTGGTGACCGCTCTCTTCAATTGTCTGTAGTTCTTTTGGGTTGAGACCATTTAGCGTGGCGCGAATTTTTTTCCTAAAACGACTACATGCGTCGATCAGTTCTCTTGCAACAACGTACGGTAGGTGATCATGAGTTTCAGATTGTCCTGGTTTCATGTAACCTGACAGTATATCAGTTCACCTTCCAAGTGACAAATTTTTCTGTGTGAAAACTTTTAGAGCTTATGCCTTTTTCTTCTTCGTCCCAGCCAAAGTCTGAATAATTTCAGGGAACTCGCGCTTGGTGATGGCATGCAGCAGTGGCTGATCGGCACGTTCGAGTTGGTCCAAGATAGTTTGCTCGAGTGAGCCGGCATCAACATCTTTGAGCATGAACTCGAGTTCACTGTCGGTTTTGCTGTTTTTATCAAGCAAATTAAGTTTCTTCTGCATCGCGACAGTTAAGCGCAGCAATTTTGTAATTTCTTGTTCGGCAATCAGGTTGATGCGTAGGTTGAGCTCATCACGCAAGGTTGCGGTTTGGGAAGCACGGTTTTGTGAAACCAGCACGAAGATAGACAAAAAAATTGCTTCAAGCGAAACACCCATTGTCAGAAATCCAAATGGGTAGGGATCAAATGGTACGAAGTTAGGAATGAGGCCGCTGTTAAGTAAAATCCAGCCAAGAAAAAAACCGGCATTTAAGAACAAAAACGTAGGTGAGCTACAGAGCGTAGTGAGCTCATCTGCCATACGAGTAGTGAGCGGGCGCGAACGCAGGGATTTAGCTTCGAGTGTGCGAAAAATGTGGCGCTTAAACTTGCTGGGTGGGGGAGTAACTTCGTCCATCTGCTCGTCAGTATACCCTCCAGGATGGGGCCTCGTAAAGTCGAGAAAAACATGTCGAGTATTCGACTTTATCTGATAATGCGCCAAAACATAGATCGAGGATTATTCGTTGCATTTGCGAGGAAGTCATGTCGAGAGAAAAATTGGGTAATTTGTTCATTAAGCATGTCATTGATAAGTATCTCTCCCTCTACTGTGTGCTCTTGTATTTTTTGCCTAAGGGCCGCCAGTTGTGAAAGTGTTTGTTTGGCATCTTCCAGCGTTACTCCATCTTCTCCTGCACTAAACAAATTTGCGGCTTTTTGGGTGAGTTCAGTGAGTGCTTGTTCGAGTTTGGTTTCATTCATTGTGCCTTGTTTCCTAAGTAAGGCATTTTGCATGAACTTCTGGCTTTGCAGGTTGTATTTTTCTTGATTTGCGCCTGTGGCAGACAAAATGGATTTAGGATAGTAAGCGCTGCCTGGAAGTAGGCGACCAGCGGGCTTTACAACCCGTTGAGTATCAAGTGAAGCTAATTTTTCTTGTAATTTTTGCAGTAGTTTTATGCGTGCTGTGCGCAGTCCAATCCTGTCGAGTGCATCACGTTTTTGTGCTGCGTTAGTTGCAATCTCCAGGTCTCTATGCGCTTGCATGAGCTCATCGGAAATTTCTTGCAGCCACTCTGGGTTGGGGAGCGCGAGTCGCCGATCTGCTCCCTTACCCGCTACTACCATAAACTCAGTTATTCTTTGCGGCTTAGTGATTAGAAAAAAAACAGCGTTTTTGACAGTTGCAGCTACAATTTCAAAGCGTCGAGCTAACTTTTGTAACTCCACAATGGTATTTTCTATCTCTTTTTGTATTACTGGCAAAGTATCACTTGGGGATTCTTGTTCTGCTGTCTGGCCATACAGTTGTTGTTGTAGGGCTCGCACATGATTTTTCTCTACTTCACTAAGGTTTGTCTGCAATTTTTGCGCGACTCGACTTTCTAATGCTTTGGCAAACCAGGAGGGATATTGCGCAATGGGTAGATTGGCAGTGCGTAGGGCTGCCTGTGCTGCTGCAAAATCTGACTGATCGAAATGCTTGAGTGCTTTAATCAGCAAGTACGCTTTGGCTGCCACCAGCGTGTGTTCGCCATCTCGGCGACGAGTTCCTTCTGTTGCCGTCTGTTGTGTGGTGTCAAGCGCTCCGAATATGGTAGTGGTGCCCGTTTCCAGTTCCCGTATTGCTTCTACTAGTTTTTCTTGTAGCGCATCTTCTGCGAAGTTTCTTTCATCAGCAAGTTCCTGCAACACCCCTGCAAGGTATGGGGTTTGATTTTCTTCCAACAGGGCAATAAGTTGTTTAGTTCTTGGTTCTAATTCCGTGCCTGGAGTTTTTGCCAAAGTGGTTCCTGCTATGGTTGCTGGATCATCTTGTGTTCTCAGTCGTTCTGCAATTCGTTGTCGACGTTGGGCATCAGTGACCCCGCACTCACTCAACGGGTTAATTTCTGGGATAGTTGCTCGAGGTTCTAGTACGTGAGGGTTTGAGCCTTTATTCCCGGCAGAATCAGTTATTGTAGCTGGGGTTCCTGTTGCTATGGACT
>CAZBMX010000149.1:0-2551 GCA_964493195.1 uncultured Pseudomonadales bacterium | reverse complement strand
GTTCCGGATATACAAAAAGAAAGGGACTCGAGCAGTAGTCTGTTGCATCAAAAACGCAGATCTCAACTGGCTCACTTGCATGAATTTTTCCAAAATTCTGATCATTATCTCGCAAAGCTGGGGTCCAAGAACTCATGGGCGTTTTCTGAAGATAGATTGGGCAGTATATCTGAAGCACAAACTTTTCAGAACATCTTTGACAGGTTGCAGACACTACAATTACAGACGGGTGGGGCTCAGGGAATTGGATATGGATTAGGGGAATTGGGAAAAATTACTCTCTCGTTCAATTTCAATTTTCTCCTTGGATTAAAATTTATTTCTGAAGAAAATTCCATAGAACAACATCAAAACGCACAAACTCAGAAGTATCTTGTACCAATTTCTGATGATGCAATTGGCCGCATAGTTGGGTACTTGTTGTGTGATATTTCTATTTATAGAAAAAACGGAGCGGTTGTAATAAATTTTTGGAATCCACTTTCCTTCGTGACGGCGTTTAGTTACTCTGGGTATCCTGAGCTCATTGATTGAAATTCATTTTCTAAGGATGGTTTTCGTTGCAGGTAATTGACCTGCTCAGACATACAGCGTGCAACACACTCGGCGAAGGTGCACTGATTGGGGGCTTGCGCTGTGACAGTGAAAGTTGGTTTAAGGAATGCAAGTGCGCACAACACTAGTACCACCGCAACAGATGAGAGAATACTTCGGTGCCGTAGCGAAGTGATCTGTGCGGGCTCTCTTGTAGTGAGTGAATTAATGCGTTGTTGCAGTAGTTGAGTTTGCAAGGTTGGAACAATAGCAGCTGCGTACTGATGTTGAGAGTTCCGTAAGGGGTCTTGCAAGCAAGTGCGCAGGGCACGTAGTAAGAATCGCTCGGTACCTTGTACTTGTATTGCGAACTGATCAGCGGCTACTTCACATCGTTCTTGCACTATTCGGCTCACCTCACCGACTATTGGCAAGAACCAACAGATGGAACTGATGGCTGAACTCACCATAAATATTACAGGGTGTAGGTGTTTGAAGTGAAACAACTCGTGAAGCAGAACAGCTTCAAGTTGCTTAGAAGTAAGTACTCGAACTAAATTCCGAGAGAGTACGATTCGGGTGTTGAGTACACCCACAACATAAGCTTCCAAGCTAGGTTGATTTGTGAACAGTATTCGCTGTTGGGGTATTTGGTGGAGTATTCTTAGTCGATTCAGTTTGCTGGGCACGTGTTTGTTCGAATCAGATATTTCCGCTACGTGCAAGCGTTGTGCGAGGAGAGAAAGCACGATCTTGATGAGCAGTAACACTGGAATGATTGAAAAGTAGTTAAGCGGTGACGAAGCAGATGTTTCTAGAATATGACCTGCCACATATTGACAGCTGGTAAGTGCTGGAGACATTGCGTACATGATTGTTTATCGTTTCCTTGTCCGTAATTGCTTGAGCAATCGCTCTCTATCTACCTGAGACAATTTGTTGCTTTCTGCAATAAACGCAGTGATCGCCTCATCGCCAAAGCGGCGCACAAGCGACTGAATCGCCGTTTGCACTGTCTGGCGAATGAACTGGCGCTGACTGTGTACGGGTGTGTAGGTGTATGTCCTGCCCTGCTTATTGCGATCAATAATGCCTTTTTCCACCAGGCGATTGAGCACAGTCATAATGGTAGTGTATGCGTGCTGCTGTTCGTGGTTGGCGAGGGTGTGCACCGTGCGCCCAGTGACGTGTGGGTGCTGCCAGACCAATTCAAGCAGCTGCTGTTCAAGTGGGCCAAGCGATTGGGAAGTGTGCATTACTACAGAGTGTAGCATGTGGCACCAGTTGCTTGCAGGGTTTCTTTTTAAAGTTACAGAAATATTTACAAATGATGCAGTACATATATAATGCGCCATACTATGAGCAATTTTTTACATGAGGCAAGAAGAGCGCAACTAAATAAAGGAGGAAGAAGAGGAGGCTCTGATGCGCGAAGTCAAGAGATTGGATCACGAGGTGAACAGTCGAGGGACAGAGCATATCAAGAGCAAAATTTAGCTGAGCTAGATACTGCTATGCAAAAACTGTATCTTTTACTCTTCGGTGATGTTACTGATTTTGACAAAAACATTAATCCTTTTCAGCATGTTCCCGGAATGCATCATTTGATCATCTTGATTGGCGAAGCTGCATTTAATGATCTTGTCAGGGCAAAAAATGTACCACCAGCTGTGTTGAGTATGTCCAGGG
The DNA here is from genome assembly GCA_964493195.1 of uncultured Pseudomonadales bacterium. GTDB lineage: Bacteria > Patescibacteriota > Microgenomatia > UBA1400 > PJMF01 > CAZBMX01. The sequence goes on along the minus strand of CAZBMX010000149.1, from coordinate 328 downwards.
TTTTTGCATGTTTTATTGATGTGTATCCTAATGCAGCGATTGAAGCGCTCACTACGACTGGCTCGACGGATATCGGGGCAGTGCAGGCCGAACTTAACACCAAGAGATTAACTGAGAGAAGAGTCTTGGATAGAGTGGAGCCGAGAACCGATATTAAACTTCAGCACACGGTGGTTGTGACTCGAGATGAACCAATTGAAACTTATGGTGAACTATTGCAAACTGCGCAGTTGTTGGCAAAGACAAACAATCTGGGCTACGTTGGTACAGCACCCACCAAGGAAATGCTGCTGCGGTCATTTTTGAGCGAAATCAATAACCCATTTAC
>CAZBMX010000148.1:0-2575 GCA_964493195.1 uncultured Pseudomonadales bacterium | reverse complement strand
TACAAACTCGCATATAAACGTGGCCCTCACGGTGTTGGTGACCCAATACTCGAGACTCCAAAACAATAGAAGCCAGAAATCTACTTCTCCTGAGTGCAACCCAAGCTGTACAATACCAAGCTGTGCTTACCAGATTTTCATCCCCTGAATTCCGCAATTGGGTGCCTGAACAAGTGCGACCAATCACAGTGCGACGACTCTATCAGATTGTGGGTGTGCCCTGTGATGTCCAGTGGCACATGGCTCGTACAGCACTGTTAGGGCAAGCAGTGTGCGCAGCTTTTACAGAGCAGGTTGACTGTCAGCGCGTGGTGGAAGCTTTGTCACTACATGACGTAGGCAACTTGGTGAAGTTTAAGCAGCCATTTTTGGGTACATTGGCACTGAACCCAGAGTTTTGGTTAGTTCGACAGGTACAAGCCCAGGTGCGTTGGGGTATTGATGACCACTTCGCTACAAAGAAAATATTGAGTTGGCTGAAAGTTGATCCGTCGATAATTACCTTGATTGATGCAATGGACTATCGGGTGATTGGGCAACAAGGTTTTATATCCACAGAGGCAAGGATTTGTGAGTTGTGCGATATGTTAGTTGCACCTGGTGCGTTCGGCTTTGAGCATCGGTTGGAAGATATGTGTGCGCGATACCATGTGCCGGCCGATCATCCCGGAGTGGCTCTGAAACGCGACAACGCGCAGTATGTGTTTTCTAGAATGAATATTTCAGAAGATGAGCTCTTACAGAGAGTAGATTTGAGCATACCCGCGTTACATAAATGGGCAGAAACTATGTCTGTAACAGTTGCACCGCTATAGTGGTGTAATTCATAGGATTGCCCGGCCCATCTCCTCGGTATGAATAGAACCGGTCGCTGTGGCAACGGGTGCACACTCCGTAGTTGGTTAGGGTGTACGTGCGCTGAGCGAACCACTCAGCAATTTGACTCGAGTTTTCTATTACGAGGTCGAAGTGGTCGTCTGTTCCTCGGTCGACTTGAAAGCATTGTTTGCAAATTACTGGCCCGAACCAAAACTGAACATTTTCCTTGATCGCAAACTCAGACTTCAGCAAATCGAGCGCATTGGCAACAATTCCCGCTACTGTAGATTTCCTTCCCGCATGCAGTGCACCAAACACACCCGACTCATGCCAAAACATGATCGGTAGGCAATCGGCGTGGCGAATGACCGGAGAGAGTTTGGGATTGTTTGTGATTAAACCATCAGCGCCTGCATGTGGTTGATCTGAAGAGGTATTTACCACAGCTATTCTTGCTTCATGGACTTGTTCGGCAAAGACAGGCGTGGTGTCCGCGGGTAGTTGCTGTAATGCATCAGCCAGGGTTTCATCACGGTTAGTAGTGAGAATTGTAATGTTTTGTTGCGGGCTGGAGAAGTTGTGTTTCAGCATAGGCGCAGTGGCTGTATACTACTCGCATGATTACCATGGTGCAATCAAGTTTTACAAGCAACAAGGTTTTGCGGAAATTGACGTGAGTTTGGAGCGTGCTGTGTAGTCGCTGTACCAGGGGAGAGATTCGAACTCTCGACCTTGGGTTTATGAATCCCATGCTCTAACCAACTGAGCTACCCTGGCGTGTTCTGAGGCAGGTTGGATTATACCAAAAACCTAGAGAAACATGAACGGAAAACTCAGGGGGTGGCAAGTTTGCTCCGAGTGCGTTATACTACCTATCTACTCGCGCGGGGTAGTGTACGGTGCACGTGAGGCTCATAATCTCACAGGCCGGGTTCGACTCCCGGCTCCGCAACAATAAACGTTACAGTACTTTTCTTCTTGATTTGCACATATTCTGTGTCTTTGCAAATTTATGCAACTCAAGTTATTTCATTTGACTTTCAAAAAGAATTGTATGTGCCCATAAGATTGAGTACGAAAATCAAAGTGACATGATTGCAAAAATTACTACACAAATTGAGAAATAAGCTGTCACTATTTTCACGAGCGAAGGTCTATACTAGCGTAAATGCACGTGCTTCTTTTTGCCAACGTCTGGGGCAGATCATCTGATTTCTATCATGTGGGTGACGAGGCGATGTTTTATGAAATGTTCAGGGCATACACGCGACACCGGCCAGATGTATGCTGCACTGTACTATCGGGCATGCCGCCGCCGGCCTACACAAATGTTGAGTTCTACGATCATATTTCTTGGCCGCAAAAACACTGGCATGCGATCAGTTATTTTTTGCGGATGGTTTTCAAGCTGTTGATTTATTATTTTTTTAAAAAAAACTTTTTCACACAATCACAGTTTTCACTAGTGCAGGTTGTTGCTAGAAATCAGCGTGTGCATTTTACTGGTGGCGGAAATCTCTCGAGTTTATTCCCGGGATGGTTGTATTATTCCTACTTTCTCATCTTCATGAGCTGGTTGCTTGGAAAGGAAGTGCGGCTGAGCAGCCAAACCATTGGGCCACTCTGGGGTATTGATCGTTTGTTCTCGGTTTTCATTCTCAACTTGCCTCAGGAAATTACCATACGCGAACCGATTGATCGTGGTAATCCACTTTTGTCCTATGGCTGTGTTTTGCCGAAGGTGAGTGGTGTGGTT
>CAZBMX010000147.1:0-2631 GCA_964493195.1 uncultured Pseudomonadales bacterium | reverse complement strand
ATGGCACAGCTACCATATATAACTCTGGAGGTGGGGCGTATTTGCTTGGCAACACCTCGTACACGCAAAAAACCCTCGAGTTCAGAGCCAAGTTCACCAGCCACAACTTCCAGCATATTGGTTGGGTGCCTGACAACAGTTTTGGCCAATATCTGATCTTTAGTACTCATAACAATGGCCAGCTTAATGCTCGGTTTGAAAAGGGTAGTGGCGAAACCATCACAAATCTTGGTTCCTCTTACCTTGACTCCTTCCACACCTACCAAATTGTATGGGGTGGCTCAACAGTTGTATTTTCTATTGATGGCACTACAGTCGCCACCGTCAACGACACCAGTGCCACTGCCATGGTACCAATTGTTTCCAACAATACTTCAACTGCTGGCGCAGATATGGAAATTGATTGGATTCGAATCAAAAATTATCCCACCACCACCGGCACCTATCGATACTGCTCGCTTGATGGCGGAGCGGCCAAAACGTTTTGGGATACGGTCACCTATACTGCAACTGCCTCAGGCGGCACAGTAAGCTACGAAACGCGCACCTCAGCAGATAATGAAACTTGGTCTAGCTGGTCCTCTTCGCAAGCAAGCGGCACGTCAGTGCTCAGCTCGGCGGCAAGATACCTTCAAATCTTATTCAATTTATCTGGTTCATCCAGTGAAACACCAAGCGTCAATAACTTCTCGATTACGTTTGAACAGGCACCTGCAGTTGCTGCTTCCTTGGCTCAATACGCAGCCAACGGCACCACCAGCATTAGTACAGGTGGCAGTACCACAGGCTCCTCGGTAGTTCTTAAGATGAACATGACGGACGGTGATTCATCAGAAACACTCACTCCGGAAGTTGAAGTAGTAGCTGTGGGCACAGACTTCACTAATATCCCGTCGGCTACCGGTAGTGCTGTTGCGTACTCTGGCACCGCGGTAGAGGGCAGTGTCACAATCTCCAGTGGCTTATCCACTGGCACAAGTTACCATTGGCAAGCTCGGGTTTGCGATGAAAATCAGTGTTCTGCCTGGACCAGTTATGGTGGCAACGCAGAATCGGCTGCTGATTTCTCTAGAGTTGCGGCGAGTTCTGACAGTGATTCGGGATCAGGTTCCAGTGGCAGCAGCACTGGTACTTCCGCCCCGCAACCAAAAGGATGTGCTCAAACTTCACCCGGCGCCAAGACAGCTCTCCTCTATGGTGCAATCGCGGAAGGATCGGATAAAATCCGCCTATATTTTGCCCCGGGAGATGCTCCCTATGACTACTTCGCGCTGGCATTCGGCTTGAAACCAGGCTCACAGGAATTTGGCTCTGCCAATATAGGTGGTGCAGACTTGCGCACCTATCTAGTCACTGATTTACAACCCAACACTGAGTACTTCTTCAAGGTACGCAACGGCCATGGCTGTGCACCAGGCAACTGGTCCAATGAACTCTCAGCCAAAACATTGGGAACAATCAGAGCAAATACTTTGTTGCTATCCACCGAGGAAATTTTACCCAAAAATCCGACTCAGACTGAAGAAGTCGCTGAGTTAACACCGGATAGTGATCTGGTAACTGAAACAGATACTGTCACACAAGACCTAACTATCTACGTCAAAGACCAGAATGGGGCCGCAGTCGCAGGCGCATCAGTCGAACTCCACTCCACCCCCCGCTACACCAAAACAGATACCGAGGGCAAAGCAACTTTCACTGAAGTAGAGTCTGGCGAGCATACACTCAAAATAGCCTACGACAGTTACAAAGGCGAGCAGAAATTATTCCTGGACGGCAGCAAGCCTGACATGGAAATCGTCGTCACCGTACGCAAAGAAGCAATTAGTAGCGAGACATATCTCTTGGCTGGTTCTGTGGTGATTGGATCATTAATCCTGAGTTTTGGTTTATTTGCCTATGCACGCAGGCGCTAAACCTGAAAGGGTGGATCGTCTGGATGTGTCTATGCTTACTTTTCACTGGCTGGCACAAATTTGAGCGAAAGTGAGTTGACACAGTGGCGAGTATTCGCTTTTGTAAACTGTTCCCCCAAAAAAACGTGGCCCAAATGACCGCCGCAGTGCGCGCACTGAATTTCTGTCCGTTTGCCGTCTGGATCTGGAACTCGGGTGACAGCACCAGCAATTTCTTGATCAAAGCTCGGCCAACCACAGCCTGAGTGAAATTTACTGTCCGAGGTGTAGAGCGCTGCTCCACATTGGCGACAAAAGTATGTGCCTTCCACAAAAAAATCATCGTACTCACCAGTAAATGGCGGCTCGGTGCCTTTGCGCACGATCACTCGCTCCTCATCTGGTGTGAGCGGCTCAACTTGAATACCTTCAGTTACTTGCATAGTCTCTTTGTATTTTTCACACTAACTATGGCTATAATAGCCGCATGCGCAACAAAACTCAAACAATTGCAGTCCTGGCTGTGATAACCGCCTCAGTCATCGGGGGAGTCGCTCCCGTGATTGCTAAAGTTGCACTACAGACTTTTACACCCTTACAGATAGTGTTTTTTCGTTTTGGCGGAGCTGGAGTAGTATTGGCGTGTATTGCAACACTGCAGAAGCTGTCATGTCTGCTTCCGCTTCGCGAACTGCTCAATTTGCTTTTCGGCAGCTTGCTATTCTCTGGCAATATC
>CAZBMX010000146.1:0-2644 GCA_964493195.1 uncultured Pseudomonadales bacterium | reverse complement strand
CTGAAGGGCGAAATGGGACTTTCCGGTTTAGCGGCGTTGCGAAAGAGGATGCTGAAAAAACCGTGATAAGGTGCAAATTGCTCAAATTTAGCCAGCATGATTTCGCGCACACGATCCTTGAAATCCTTGTTGTCAGCGCAGATCCTTTCACACTCACGGTATGCTGCAGCCTGTGTTTCGCGGTAAAATGCCATGACCATTTCGTCCTTGGTTTTAAAATAATAGTAGGCTGCACCCACCGCCATTCTCGCTTCCTTGGCAATGTCGCGCATGGTGGTCTGATCAAAACCCTTGTTTTGAAAAAGAGAGAGTGCGCTGGAAAGAATGCGGCGGCGCGTTTCCTGCGCCTTGCCGCTTAATTCGTCGTTGATTGCCTGTGTGTCAGTCATACGGATTGTCCGCTATGATGTGATTTACGCCTGTTGTGCTGCGGGTGTCATGGTTTGATGGCACATGGCTTTGCGGCGCATGTTGGCAAAGATGAAAAGATTCAGAAAATGCATGATGCCAAGCACGATGAGCACGTAGCCAATTTTATAGCTGAGCATTTCGATGCATTGGCCAATGGTTAATGGGATGGTTTTTTCCTTGAGGGCCAGGCTTACATAACCAATGTTGATGAGGTAAAAGCCAACAACCAGCAGATGATTGACTGAATCCGCAAGCCTTTCGTCGTTCTTAAAGCTGTATACAAGAAAGATCCGGCCATTTTTGTGCAGAGTTCTGGCAACCCAGATGGTTAAGCCGATACTGATGAGGAGATAGAAGGCGTAGGTGGTTTCAATATAATAAGTGGGGTTGGCGATAAAGCCATTGGTGATGTCCATGATAATTCCTTTCTTTGGTGGGACTGTCGAAAAATGGCCATCTGCTGCGTTGGACAAAAAACTTCTCTCAGTTACGTACTTCTATGTACGCTCCTTCACTCAGTTTTATGTCCGCCTTGCATCTAACCATTTTTGGACAGTCCCAAAAAACTACATTTGAACATGTTCAAAATATACATAATTAACGAATGCGAGTCAATTATAGTTTTGAATATGTTCAAAAATATTTTTAAAACGATCATATCTATATAATTTTATTATTGATTTACTTTTCTTGATGACTATTCGTCACGTATTGGGTCAGTGGCAAGGCAGGTGCGTGTGGTTGCTGCGCCAGCTGTGGTGGGACTCGTATAGAAATAGCCTGCTGTAATAAGGCCAGAAGAATCACAGGCATAGTGAGACGGGTTAACCGCCTCGGTGTATTCAGCAATACCAGGAAGTCTAAGATTCACGCCAAGTAAAGCTGATATTTGGTAGCACTCCGTCAAGTAATCACTGATTGCAAATCCGGCAAGCATTTGCGGAATATGCTCTACGGTCATATCGGGCAACTGCACCAGCTGATCGGCAAGTATCACGGTAGCGAGTTGTTTTGAGAGCTCGTCATTCTTAATATGGGGTGCGTTGACGATAGGTAAATCGACACCACCATTTTTTTCAATCTGGGCGAGTTGGGTTGACCAGGTCATGGCTTTCAGTAAAAACATTTCTGCCGGATCAAAAGTGCTTGCGATCACATCGTTTTGTTTGGTCCAGTCTCGGCCCGCCGGCTGAAATGCAGCGCGTGTCGGTGCGTCTGCAGCAAGAGCCAGTTTGGGAATGACTTGAACCGGTCCAAAGCCCTGCGCACTGACATCAAGAGTGTTTGCACTCACACCTTGATACAAGCTCTGGCCCCAGCTCGTCGCCAAAAAAGAATCAACTGGCGAGAAAAATCCGGTGAACTCGTTTTCATACGCCGTGGCATAGTTCGAATGAGTCATGCCGGACGCGGCAACATCCTGGGAAATATCAGTGCCAGCATACGTTGTAAGTTCAAGCAGGCAAAGTTTTAAAAAAGCAGCGTGCAGGAGATTTTTATCTATCCAGTTGTGGCGAGCGTGGAGTTGGTCAACTGCAGCAGTAATATCACTTTTGTAGTGATCAAGAAAAGTCAGTGCTGCGTCCCAGCCGTCCTCTGAAACTTTGCGAGAACTATCTGTAAAAGAAAAATTGACGTGCTTGTATTCGCCTGCGGAATCTTGGGGATCTCTGACAATGGTGGTGTAACCAAGAGAATCAGTGCTTCCAGGGCCGTAGAAAAATTGTGATTGACCGGCGTAGTCGGGAAAATTTCTGGGCGAGATACCGTAAACTGCGCAAAGAGACTGCGCATTGCTCGTTGCATATTCGGAAGTGGCACTGACAGAAGATGAAGAGCCGGATAGTACGATAATAGGCGTTCCCTTCGCATATGAATCGAGAATGGATTCAGTCGCGCGGTCACGATGCTTGTCAGCATCTATGTAGTTGGTGCGTTGTTCCAGATCCTGAAGAGCAGGAATGAGTTCGTCAGCAATAAATTTGTTATCAATTTTTCCTGATGCCAGCATGCGTGAATAATCCGCCATCACTTCGTACGGCAGATTGCGCGGATCAAAGTGATACGTATGGCCATTATCTTCTATTGAATGGGGAGAACCGATTCCTGGCATAACTACTCTCTTACTCTTATCGACCAATATACCTTCAGTGTTGCTTGCGGATGAGTGGGGTCACGGATGAGTGGGGTCAAGTCTTTACTTTCTCATTCTCGGCATATATTTATATATTTC
>CAZBMX010000145.1:0-2647 GCA_964493195.1 uncultured Pseudomonadales bacterium | reverse complement strand
TTATTTTAACAGATTGCGCTATCGGAGTGGGGTTCATTGACAAAAGTGACTATCTGTGATAGTATGCAGTCAAATGCCAAAACAAATAGAACAAATTTCAGACAAAGAGCGAGCCCAGTCCGGTGATGGCATGTTTCATGAATATCCAGAGGTGAGACTTCGCGCCGAAGCTCGATTAGAGGCCATGAAAGAGCCCCGACTTAAACGAGCCGCTAAATTTGCCGGAGAGATCGCCGCTGCGGCTTTCCTCCGTTTAAATGATCATGCATCAGAAGGCGCTGCTGCCATGGCCCGTGATCTGTCTAGCGCACATGCCACAAAGGGTGAATATCTCACTACAAGCCTTGCACCACGTCTGCAAAAGAAGTACGAGTCTCGCAATAATGCTTCTGACCAACGTATGCACAAGCGTATGGGAACTTATGTAGTCGGCAAGGCCGCAAAATTGAGCAAAGTATCGGGCCATGCATCTGAAGCCAAGGCGCCTAGGTATCAGAAAATGGCCGAGAACGAATCTGCTAATAGAGGTGGCGGCCGGTTTGCACGAATGGCTCAACGATATCTTGATCGTCGCGATGCAGAAGCTCGTAATCGATACCAGCAAAGAGATAAGGTGTACGGTGAAGAGTCACAGCGTTTCCAGCAGGAGAATCCTGATGTAATGAAAGCCTACGAAGCTCATATCAGCAATCAGAAAGCCAGAAGCATCGTGAACGCAACCCAACGCAGTATAGAATCTGCCGTTGAATACGCTGCCCGCGGCAGTGCCGGCTCTTTCCTAAAGACCATACCTCGTTATGAGGATATTAAAGACGAATCAGAAAAGGCAACTTTGTACCAGGATAGCGCTAGAACTGCTCTCATGACAGTGGTAGCCACTCAAAAGCCAGAGGATGGTGAGCCTTTCATGTTGATGAGTGAGGGTGCGTCTGGTAGCCGCCGGCAAGCGGCCGAAGCCCAAGGGTTTAGTGCCCTACAAGCGGCTCGGGCTGAATCAGACATACAAGATGGTTTGAATACTTCGGTGTGGAAGCTTGGCTTTATAGAAACTGGTAGCGACGGGGAGGTCGGCTATGGTGGTAAGTTTGCTGAAAACGTTGAATGGGGCTACGGTGAAAACAATGCGCGCACAGCCCGAATCCCGCTCGATCCCACTAACGAGTTGCACCAGATTGTTGCCGGTGATCGTATTGGGAAGCCAGATCAGTTCTTGGAGTTAGCAATGCCCGGTAATTACAATAGCAGCCAGAGAAACCCTTATATGACCCTTGGTGTAGTAGAAGCGGCGCCAGTAGCCGCAGCTGCCTAGTAGACGAACTAACCCGAACTTCGTATACTAGTGGGAAGTATGAATGTTCCAGAAAAGTATTTTCACGACCGGTTGATTTTGCTGATTTTGAGCATTAACAGCTTTGTTGTGTTGTTGAATGCGGTACTAATTTTGTTGCGGTTGGATGGCAGCAGCACTGATAGTTACATCGTGCAGTATCGGGCTAATTTGGGGCTGAGTGGCTTTGAAGTAGGGTCCAGCACGACCTTTTTCTCGTTTATCTTGTTTTCGGTTTTAATGTTGATCGGTACAGCGGTGTTGAGCATGCGTATTTATCCTAGTCACCGCCGTTATGGCATCACTATTTTGGCCCTGGGAACCCTAGTGATTGTCCTATCGCTGATTGTGACTAATGCGCTGCTTGTGCTGCGATGATTAACAGCAAGATTGAGATACCGCTTAAATCAGAGAAAACTGGGCGTTATCGACTGTTTGAGATTTTGCCAGGGGCTTTGAGCTGGTCAATTTTGCTGGCACCGGTCCTGCTGAGCCTGATTAACCCGAGTATTACAGCAGTCCTAATCATTGCTTACTTATTGCTGTGGTTTGTGCGGGCTATTGGCCTGAATGTGCGAGTTATACAGGGGTATCGGACTATGCAGCGACATCAGCAGTTTGATTGGCTGCGCATGAATAGTGACCTTGAAAAGCTGCAAGCCAGCCCACACAGCAAGACTATACCGAAGTGGCACAGCGAGGTTATCACTCGAGTGACTCAGAGTCCGACGCCACTGAAACCTAGTGAAGTGGTGCACGCTGTGATCATTGCTAACTGGAATGAGGCCCGGGAGATTTTGGAGCCAACCATCCAGGCGGTGATCGACTCGTCGTACGACCCCAAGAAGTTGATAGTCTATTTGGCCTATGAAGACCGTGGTGGCCCAGAGGTGGAAGCTCGTAACCTGGAACTGGTCAAAGATTTTAAGCATCACTTTCGGTACATGGCGGCCACCAAGCATATTGATGGGCTCAACGAAGTTGTCGGCAAGGGTGGAAACATAACTTTCGCTGGTCGGGAGCTGGAAAAGTATCTAAAAACCGCTGGAATCGACCCAAACACTGTAATTGTTACAACGCTTGATGCTGACAATCGGCCGCACAAGCATTATTTCTCGGCATTGACTTATACGGTGGCAGCCTCAGTTGATCCGTTGCGATCGGCTTATCAACCGATACCAAGTTTCACAAACAATATTTGGGATGCGCCAGCGCCAATGCGGGTAATTGCCACCGGTAACTCCTTTTGGAACTTAGTGCTATCCTTGCGACCTCATATGCTACGCAACTTTTCTTCGCACGCTCAGAGTATGCAGGCCC
>CAZBMX010000144.1:0-2768 GCA_964493195.1 uncultured Pseudomonadales bacterium | reverse complement strand
TGCAGGTACAGTGGTAGAGGATGTGTCTGGCAGGCATCTGGATACAGTTGTTCTGATCCTACTCATCAGGCTGCCTGTGCTGCTGGTTCGTTACCTGGATGTACTTTTCGAGTCAATGGTTCTTGTACAGGTACAGCAACACAATGTGACAGAATTATAATTGATGTCAATAATATTACCCCTTGTACTAATCAGCTTGGCTGTCAACCTCAAATAATTAATGGTCGATGGCTATGTAGGGGTACTGCTGAAAGCTGTGGAAATCTCTCAGGTGACGCAGCTGTTTGCAGGAGACAGAAAGACTGCACTTACAGTAGTACGGAGTCGTGTACCGGTACTCCAGGTGTCTGTATGGATCCGGTGGGTTCTTCGCCCAATCCTTCCTCATGCACGCCTGGCTCTCCTGACTTTTGTCAGAATCCAGGTGTAACTTCATATCAATGTAAATGTGTAGCAGTGACCGGAGGTAACGCGTGGAACTGTAATACGGTGAATACAACTGCCTGCCCAGTTGGTGGAGGTACTGGCGGAACAGGCGGTGGTGGCACTGGAGGTGGTGGCACCGGTGGCGGTGGAACAGGCGGTGGTGGCACGACCACCATCCCAACTGGCCCACGCTCAATTTCCGGCACCGTTCGCTGTGAGGCTCCAATCAACGGGCACCCAACGTTGGGTACTGCATATCCAATCACTGGCCTTTCCGTGCAGGTATATGAGGGCAGTCTCGATGCACCTGGTGCAGTATTAGGTACAACCACTACCGCTGCTGATGGTAGGTATACTGTTTCAAACTTTGTACTACCACAAGGCAAGACACGGTTTTCAGTTGTGCCGAGTAGATTGACGCTGCGTGATGCAAGCTTTGTTCCATCCGGTTCACCCGATCTTGGGTGCACGCAGGGTGTTGGATACAGCCTGTGTAACGCGCTTAACTTGCCCATTGGCCAAACCCGAGGTAACTTCAACTTCAAGACAACTGCAAAAGCGAGCACGCTTGGCGGCCGCAATCTTGATGGGACAGCAAACTACGAGTTTAGCTTTACCATGGCTAAGGACACCACGGGTGCGTACATTCAGCGCTATTTAGTCAAGTTGGACAGGCAAGAGAGTCCCAAGGTTTGGGCTCCGGGAAACAATACTACGTCTGACTATGCACTCTATGTGCCAAGTAGCGTTGGTACCTGTTCCCAGGCAACTGGCCGATGCACAATTACTAAAGCTCAGATAAACAGCAAAAACGCTGTGCAGATGAAAGACGGCCAATACACAATGACAATCAGTCCGATTTCAGCTAGTACACCAGGAGGTGTTGCTGCTGTCGAACTATGTCGTAATGAAGCGTATCTGAGTGTGCCAGTCCGTGTTTGTGGCTCAGGCCTCAGCTGCGTTGGCTACTTTGGCGTACAAGGTGCACAGCATTGTTTGAACAACAATGGTGCTCCGATGTATTGCTGTCCGGCCGGCAAGACTGTTCAGGGCACTCGATGTAATTAAGTTAGTGTCTTAGTTAGAGCCCCCCGAGCTTTTGAGCGGGGGGCTCTTTCGATTTCAAACCAATCGTGCTATACTACTGGCAATTAACAACGAGTAGTGGTGTGCGAGTATACCGCTGGAGTGGTTCTAGGTTGTACGATCTACATTCGATCAAACACAAGAATGTACGTCTTAGAGCTTAGAACTTTTCCTTTTTTCATTTTCTCCCAAAACTTCCCGTTGTAACCTGTACAATTGTTAGTGTCGTACCCTTATATTTGGTGGGTTGTGGCACACGAAAGGCTTCATGTCATATCCGACATACCTCAAATCGTATACAAAAGATCTCCAAGTTGGAGACAAAACTATTACCATTCAAATTGGTAAGTTTTCCGAGCAAGTCAGCGCGGCTGTCTTGGTCACTTGCGGCGAAACCGTCGTTCACACCACGGTGGCACTTGGTCGTAAAGTTGATTTAGGCTACTTCCCACTGTCAGTCGAGTTTGCCGAAAAACTCTATGCTGGTGGCATTATCAAAGGTTCCCGTTGGGTCAAGCGTGATGGCCGACCAACCGATGACGTGATTCTCAAGGCTCGGGTGATTGACCGATCACTGCGCCCAATGTTCCCTGACGGTATTACCCACGAGGTTCAGGTCATCAACACAGTGTTCTCATTTGATGGCGAGAATGACCCCGATATGCTGGGCTTGCTGGGAAGTGCAATTGGTTTAGCTGTTTCTGATATTCCATTTGATGGCCCGTTGGCAGGATTGCGGATTGGGTATCGCAAGGCTGATGGCGAGTACCTCATCAATCCGACCAACACTGAGCGCGAAGCTAGTGATATGGATTTGATAGTTTCTGGAACCGCTGCATCTATTGTAATGGTCGAGGCAGGTGCACAAGAAGTTTCCGAGGCAGTCGTTGTAGAGGCTTTGCTCAAATCACAAGACATCTTCAAGACTTTGTGCGCACAAATCCAAGAAATTGCGGACGCGGTTGGCAAAGAGAAGCTAGTGTTGGTCGATGAAACCTACGCCGAAAAAGAAGCAGCCACTGCTAGTTTGGCTGACCGCATACAGGCTCAGTATGAAAAACAAGTGCGCGCTGCCTTGGTGAAGGAAGGCAAACTGCAAGATGCAGGATTGCCCGAACTGATCGAAGAAATTGCTACCAAGTTCAACAAAGGTATTGCAGAAGAAGAGCAGCTGACAGCTGGCCAAATTAGTTCTGCAATTCAGTATTTATTCAAAAAACTTGCCCGAGTTATGATCGTGGACGAAGGCGTTCGCC
>CAZBMX010000143.1:0-2793 GCA_964493195.1 uncultured Pseudomonadales bacterium | reverse complement strand
GGCTTGGGCGGATTTGGTGGTTAGTTTGTCGAGGTTCATATGGATTATTGTAGCGAGCTTGCAAAAAATGTGAAGTAGTGATTGGCACTAAGACTGCTTGACTGCTAGATATGTGTCATGGCATGCCCAATGCAGATCAACGAGATATTCACCTTACTATGAAAAGCGTGTATATTAAATTAACTGAGTGGGTGAACTGTATGCATGAACAAAGTGACATGGGTGGTGTTGGAGCAAACGCTTGTGTGATTGAAAGGCCGTTGCTCAGACCTGACGACAGGCAAGATGCCAGAGGCACCATGATCTCTCACCTTCCTGAATTGGCAAACCTTGATGCAAACAAGGAATCACCAGTTGAAGATGGGAGGCCTGGGGCCCGGTTCAAAGAAGCGATTCAATATTTCGCTGGCGAGAATAACTTTGTGACCCCCGCTGTATTGGGATTTTTGGTTAGCACATCCGTATACGCCGGCGTATTTGACAGTGTGAAAGAATCATTATTGCGTGTGGTAGGACAGAGCAAAGAAAAGGTTCTCAAGAAGACAGATACAATGTCTTGGTGGTTGCGATACATCGCCAAAGAGGTGCAAATTGCTAAAGCTGAACAAAAATCGGTGGATCTCACCTTAGCAGGTGCGGCGGGTACCTGGTTTAATGAAACTAGTGTTGAGAATTTGAACGATGGCGAATTGATGAGTAGAGATAATGTTGCCGAGTTCGTTACCCATTCGATTGCTGGGTTAGCCGAAACCTCAAGAAGACAAAATGAAAATGTTGGGACGTTGTGGATGAGACTAAAAAACGATATTGCTGCCTTGAACAAAGATGGCACACCTCTGTATCCAGAGTTACAAAAATACAAGGCAGTATCGGAAGATTATGCTGCCCGTTTTTCTTTTGGTAAGCGTCTCTGGCAAGAAGCTGTTCGCACCTATGGCTACTTCAGTATGAAGAGAGAGAAATCTGGTGCGGGCAGTGGTAAGTCTGAGAAGGAGCAATGGCATGAGCACGTTATTGACTTGCAAGCAGTACTTGACCCAAGTACTGGTCTCGAAACGTCTCGTACCGAGAAAGAGTTAATAACAGTAAGATTTATTTTGCAATATAGACCAAAGAATGAAAATGGGGAGTTAGGGGCGATGCGCAGTGCATACGTTGATATAGAAATGCAGGATAAATTTATATTGCCTGATGAAACAAAATTACTTGAGATTAAGCAAAAAATAATCAATGTTCTCGATAACCCATCTCAATGGCCAACACTACCGGAAACGACATCAAAACCGGTTTTTGAGGTTGTTTTAAGCATAAATAACAAGTCTGAGCCCATAGCTGAATCGCAGCAATTGGATTTAAGTGGAACCGCTAAACGTCAGCCAAACACGCGATTGGTAATTGATTACCAGGAGCATGGGAATGAATCTAGATCTGGAGTAGTCTCTAATGGGAAAATTTCCAGGCTGATTACAGCTTATCCTCATTACCAAGATAACGAGGACACCGGCAGACATGTATTGCGCAGACTACTTAAACGACTTAGCTTATCTTATCCGGAAGCAAAATATGTTCTCCCCGAAGATCATGATCGCACGAAAATTATCCGACGCGTGGAAGGTCAGGCTGATGAATCATTAGAAGTACTTGAGGTTACCTCAGAGGTAGCTTTCACGCAACTTGAGTTAGGGATGATGGAGTTGGCTCGAGCAGCCGATGCTGATCAACTCAAAAAACGTTCAAAGCCACGTTCAAAAATTGGTCTAGCGCAGTTGGTATTGCTGGCATTTTGTACGAAGACTACTCAGCCCGGATACATGTGTGTTGCAACTCCGGGAGACTTGTCTATAGCGTTTGCTCCATACGCAAAAGGTATGGAATTAAGTAGATTGCTCGACGGCCAATTGGATTTATTGATGAGAAACCTCAGTAATAAACCTGAGCAAGTAGCTGAGCAGTTGCGAGACTTGATTGTGTATATCAAACAAACTGTTGATAGTTCTCAGACGCAAAGCCAACTGCGTCAGCAACTTGATGCGCACTTAGACTTTACCTCAGGTCAAATTGCGGATTGTCGGAATGGAATGGGATTATTGCAAGTATTGGATACATACGTGCCCGAATTTTTTAAAAATTTATTCAAAAAAACGTTCAGTCAATATAGCGATTTTGTTGAACGCGCCAGTGTGCAAGTTTCCAGCGTGCAGCATGACGCGTCGAGTATGGGTGGCGAGATTAAGTTCACCACTGCAGGTTCACTCTATGCCAAGCTTGCAGTTGCTCTTCGGTCTGTCCAACAGCAAGATGGAAGCCGGAAAACATATATAAATCTTCGACACCGCTATGAGGCAGAGGATATATACCCTGCGCTCGGGTCGACAGCCGATGGTGTCCAGTTACCGAGAGGAGAAGTTGAAAACAAAGCACTGAACTACACCGACAGACTCCTCAAAGTTGAGTCTAGGTTGCGAATGTTGCTCATATCGCTAATCATAACTGTTTTATATGGTGAAGAAGAAAAGTCTGATATTGATAAGCTTGTGCCAATCGTACAGCACACAATTGACCAAATTATGCAGACTCCTGAGAAATATTAAAGCATTTTTTCCGACACAAACATGGCGGTAGAAACCGACCTGGGCAAGGTGGCCACAGGAATTTGTTTTTATTGTTCTCTACTCGTTGCCGAGTAGGGGAAACAGGAGGTCGTGATAACTCCTACCCATCTCCTTAGAAAGGAGGTGATCCATCCGCACCTTCCAGTACAGATACCTTGTTACGACTTAGTCCTCATCGCCA
>CAZBMX010000142.1:0-2825 GCA_964493195.1 uncultured Pseudomonadales bacterium | reverse complement strand
GCTGTTTAACTCAGTTGCTGAATGGGAAGCACTATACCAAATGGCATATGATAGACTACGGGAAACCTTTACTGGAGTACAACAGGCTGCAACAGTGCTTATGACTGAGCTATCTAAACTTCCACTAGGAAACACATATCAGTTTGATTTGAAAACATTGGAGACTGTTTCATTGACAGACCGCAGGCAACTATACAGGCCTTCAAGTACAACAAAAGTACCTATTGGTCTGAGATCAATCGAATAAAAATATGCAACAAACACTTGAGATCGGCTATGCATACTGCGTTGTCCCACAGCATGCAGCTGAGCTGTTTCTCGCAGTTGCGGAACGGCTGGGATTCAAACTAAACCGGACAGGTCTTTTTACAGAGAACGCCGCTGGAATCGATGCAGTCGGTGTAGAGTGCATCACCACTAAAGTGCTCACTCAGTTAGTACTAACGGGAGACATCGAGCAACTGCAACATTTTCTGCACTGGTGGGATACGCGACTTGGATCCAATCATACCGGAATCATTACTAGAAAACCGATTGAGTAACAATTAAGACTCAGAAAACAATTATGTCAATTATTTCTCTGAGAGAAGTGAAACGAGGAAAAAATCCAAACGGCGCAGGTGAACAAAAGATTGAAGAACTACTACAACACATCATAATCCTTTCCCCAATATCAGAGTTTGAACGCCAATGCGCTGCACAAGTTGCAGCAGATGCTGCAAGGCTCGAGTCGCTTTTTGCAAGTCCCGCTGCAGCTACAATTCAACTTGCGGTGAACTAAGTCGATTGACTGCATTCGTGCTTGCACTTCCAGAACAGCACCTGCTCACTCTGTTTGGGTTGAATCTGTAGTTTGTAGCATCCCCAAAAACCAACCCACCTTTGCAGTAAGCACAGTAAACAAGTGAGCTGGACTGAGACTGTGTACCTTGTGGGAAAAATGTGCACTGTTAACCATTGGAGAAACTACATATTTCGCTCGACCACCCTCAACCCGCTGCGTCAACATCGGTGCGGCAATATTTACAATAAATACCCGACTGCTTGCTGTCTTGCTCCGGAAAAGCTGCCTGCACAATGCTCCAATTTTTTGTGTGATAGAAGCTCTGACATCAGCATCGGGGTGCATAGTTTGCCGCAAGTCCACGCTAGTGGTCTGACCATTCACTCTTGCAGAACTGAGCGTTACCAACAACTGCCATAATGAAAAAACGGTATGGGCAGCATCCAGCACATGTGCGCGCGACGGTTGATCCTCTAACTTTGCCTGCGACTCAGCACCTGCTCCATACGGTGAAGTTTTCAACTCCACTACCGCAAACTGCAGTTCGCCAGTGATGATGTACGCACACAGTTGCTGCAGCTTATGCAGCTTTTCAGTATCTGCGCGCAGAAATTCTGCTAGTGAACCTTTGGCAAAATTCGGAAACTCGCGAGCAATTGCCTTCGCCTGTGAGCTTGCTTGTGCTGTTGCAAACACACCAATGATATCAGCCCGTGCACCCACAAATCCAACTCGAGGGTTAAGCTCCTCCATGTATCTGCGACGTGCACCCAGGCTAGTTTGATCAGAAAAGTTGTATCCAAAGTTGTAATACCCCAACGCCACTCTTTGCAACAACCCAACCTTTTCGACAAGAGTCAGTGTTTGAATCTCAGTGAGCGGTATAGGCTTATCATCTCTTCTGAGCCGTGAATCAATGACTGGTGCCCCGCTGACAAAAAATGAATCATCTGTTGTGATCACAGTCTGCACCAACTCAGCAACTGATGTAATTCTTGACAGCGTGCCGTCGCTACTCTTGTTTTGTATGGTCCCGGCTATACAGGCCTGTGTGAGTTGATCGTCCTGCAGCAAGTGCTTCAAAACTTGAACACTCGTATGCAGCGGATTTAAAACTACTTCACTTGCCCAAAAAATTTTCTCGGGCGGCCGCAGTTTTTCAGTCACTTCGGCTAAAATCTTCACCGCTATTCTATTCCAAGCTGCCAGTAGGTATTCGTCAAGTCGTTCGCCGTTCGGTTCTATTGGTTGTGAAGCGAGGTAGGCACGTAAGCGAACATAGTTTTCAAAATCATCACCGCCTTGCGTGAATACTTTGCCGACAACCAGATGCATCATGCCACCAAGCAACAACGGTAGTGTATCTCCGTATGAGCTTATTGAAGCCTCATAGTCATCCCAATTAGCAGGCACAGAAACTTCGTCCTCGCGTTTGGTAAGCGGATAAGGCAGAACTCGCAATGTGTCTCGGGCATGATCGACAGACAGTGGCATAAAAATAAAGTACGATTCAGTATACGCTGCTCGAGCAGCAACAATCAAATGGGATGTCGAGGAGCATATCCTGGATTACTATCACCTGATGGGCGTGACATTGTGCCACGGTACCACACACCAGGCGCTAAACTTTTTAGTCCATGTGGAAACATGTCCATGATGTACCTACTCCGAGTACTCATTTTTGCCCTAGGGTTGTCTGCGAGCACCCAATGCAGGAAGTGTGCAACTGCTGCATATGGACGAAGTTGTGTAGCTACTGGATCCTTAGACCGTACACCCCAGAGTGCGTCGCGAACTTGTGTGGCAGTGAACACAACTTTTGCCAATGCATATATCGGGATATCTCTGGCCAACAGCGCCAACGTGGGCGGTAGTAATAAACAGGTGGTTTCTTTTATACGGACAAAACCCTCGAGTTGTCTCCCTTGCTTCTGCGTCAAAACAAACGGATCTAGCGGATTGTCCTGCATGTATTGCAATACTCCTTCGGGTTGACCTAAGTTAGCAGCCCAAGAAATTGGATCGCGTGTAACGAGTATCA
>CAZBMX010000141.1:0-2872 GCA_964493195.1 uncultured Pseudomonadales bacterium | reverse complement strand
AGAAAAAATCCAGGCGTTGGAACTAACCAGTTGGACGATATTTCAGTTGGGAGTGTTTGGGTTTTTACTGGTGGCTGTGCCGCGAGCAGTTGCATACATGGCTACACAAGTGCGGCGCAAAGACACAACGCAATTGAACGAACGGAGTATGACACTACCTAAATTTGTCATTGCTGCTGTTTTGATCGTGTTTTTTGCAACCCAGGTGCAACTGTACTTTGCATCTGATGCACAGCTGTTGGCTGTGGGTTCAACGCCGTCGGAGCGCACCAATGAAGTATTCGGTCAGTTATCAGTTGTTGCCGGGGTAATTTTGAGCTTGTTGTATATGTTTCGCAGCTACAAACCCACAGAACGCAAATTAACTTGGATACTGCTAGTCGAGTCTGTGTTTTTGACAATGATTGCGTTTAGTAGTGTTTATCAGTATGCAGCTAACTTTGGGTTTACTTTCAAAAGACTTTGGGGCTTAGCAGTTGTGTTTTGGTTACTAGCGGTGCTAGCGTTGTATGCTCGAACATACTGGCGCCGCATTGCGAGCGAGTACTATTTGCAATCATTCTTGTTGCTTTTAGCAGTCTCGCTTATTGTGGTCAATGTTGCAAACTTTGATTACCTGATTGCACACGTGCACCAGCCACGCACTGGTGCCGGAATTGACTATCAGTACATGCAGTATCAGCTTTCAGCTGATGCTCGCGCTGATCTATTATTGTTAAATGCCTTTGAAGCTCAAGCGCAACAAGCGGCCGATCCCAGTGCAGCTTCTTTTGCACTTTTCAATAAAAATGTTGTGTACGGCAAAATGTTGACTAGGCAAAAACAGTATCGCAACCTTGACCTGAGAACGCTCAACCTCGGTGAGTTCTTAGCATATCGACTGACGAGCCATATTGATGCAGAGGCAGAGATGTCAGCCACTTCTGCTCTACAACTTGGATTGGAGCAGCAAGTTATACAGGCAAGCCCTGAACCAGTGGTTGTACCTACGGCGCCATAGTTGTAGGGACTGGTATACTGTCAAGATGAATACATTATACAGAGAAGCGGTTTCATGGGATCTAGATGACACTTTGATAACTCGTGAAGCGATCACACGAATTCTGGGAGCACTTGCCGCGCTGTATATCTGGCAGGGCTATTCCCACTGGTATTAATTCACTTGATGGAAAATGAGACTACAAACCTTTTGTATCCTCGAGCTATTGTAGACGAGTTACAAAATATCATTCGTGAGCGAAGTCCAAATGGATAAGAACACGTAGCTCGGGTATCTGGATTCATTTTACCGGCATGTACCTGTAGATGCTGTTGGCGATTATAGTACTAATGTTTATTTTGGCTGACTGATCAGTGGGAGCGTATTCCCACCATCTACTGTAACAATTTCGCCAGTTGTATTTGGGGTGAAGGGTGAGAGCAAAACTAGTGTCCAGAAAGCGATTTCATCTGGTTGTGCGAAATCGAGCAAGGTTCTATCCCCCAGATCTTCCATTTCTCCTTGGCCACTAACTCCCATTTCGGCATATCGGCGTAAATTTGCTTCTGTTTCAGTATATCCCGGCGCAATCCCATTCACCTTGATTCCACTTGGCCCAAAGGTAACAGCATCTGCTCGGGTCATTGCTAGTTTTCCCCCTTGTCCTGCACTGTACATTGAAACATTTGGCGCAGGATGACTGGTTTCCACACTCAAAATGTTGACAACTGCGCCGACTTGTCTCCCTTTTTTTTGCTTCTGCGCCGACTTGTCTCCTTTATTTGCCTCAGCGGCAGCTCGTATGATTTTATCTGCCACGATGTTGGTCATCACGAAGGTTGTCATTACGTGAGCTTTAAACATTTTCAACAAGTTCGGCACATTTTTCCCACCCTCCATGTCAAGATCTCCACCGAGTAACCCTGCGCAGTTCACAAGTCCGTAAACGTCTAGATATGGACTCAGAGCAGCTTGCATTGCATCCAAGTCCGCCGCATCACCTTGTAGATATTGAAACCCCTCATCTTGAACAACACCGGCTAATTCTGACTCAGCTAATGGTTTGAGATCAACGCAAACAACTTTACAGCCTTCATTTCGAAGTGCCAAAACAATGGGAGCTCCAATGCCGCCACCCGCTCCGGTCACCACAACAAGTTTTCCTTTTAGGCCAAAACGATTTTCAGAATTTTTCATAGATGCATTCTACAATAGTTGTCAAGCAATCAGTTGCTGATAAGGTAAACGAACAATCTAGCACCACCTTACAAGAACAACAGCAACAACCCAGCAGTTACTCCAACTATTCCAATCATCTTTTGTACTGTTAGCTCATCTTTAAAAAAGAAAGCAGACATCAGGGTCAACAGGGAAATTGAAGCAGCATTGGTAGCATTTACAAAACCAACATTGGGTGCCGAGTTAAACCCAACCTGCATGAAGTAGTTAAAACTGGCACCAAGAATGCCGATTAAACCTAATGTCATGAGCTGATCCTTTATGACCTTTGTCAATTCGATTTTTTTGTATAGGATTTCTCCCAAAATAAGTACTGTTACCACCGTCATCGTCAGAGTCAATCTGGTGAGGATCGGAACTCCCACGTTCAGCAGATACTTTGAACTCAGAGCCAAGAAACCCCAGCAAAAAAATGCACCCATCGTGTACGGGAGCCACAATCGATTTGAAGCGGCTTTCTTTTTATCCATATCAATGGTAATGACTGCTGAGAAGAGAATGATTACTGCAATTGCAATCGCAGACTTCAGTGTTAGTGGGGCTGAAAAAATGAATACTGAAGCAATCGCGGTAAAAACGACGTAACTTTTTGAAATAATCAAGCTATATCCAGGGTTTGGGGCATACTCGATTCCTTTTAAGGAGAAGACATTT
>CAZBMX010000140.1:0-2908 GCA_964493195.1 uncultured Pseudomonadales bacterium | reverse complement strand
GGGAATGACCCATGAGTCGAATCCGATCAGAGGGAGTGGTAGAGGCGAATCGAACTAAGCGCAGATGCGCCCACCAGCGGGTGATACTGAGCGATCGGCGCAGCCAAGTAGCGCGACGACCAGCAGCATCTTCCATTGGGTAGTACCGCATATAGATCGGGCGAAACCATCGTGAAAGCCGCGGAAAGTAGTGGTCTTTGGAAGGTGCTATGTTGTCGCCATGTTCAACATGCACCGGTAGCCCTTCAACTTCAATGTTTAAAGATTCACCAAACCAGGGAGAGATTTCCTGCATTCTCTCATCAAAAAACTCATGTTTGTCATGATTGCCATAAATATAGTAGGTTTGTTTGGCGCGTAACAGGGGAAATAACTGCTGCCAAGGCGAGTTATAAAACGAGTCAAACGAACACTTATACCAATCCCAGAGGTCTCCGAGTATAATAACGGTATCTGCCCGCTCGATCAGCGGCTTGAGCGCCGCAAATAGATTGGGTTCGAACTGGTCACTCAAGTGGGTGTCTGCAAAAACCAATGTTGCCATAACAGTGCAGTATACAAAAGAAATGAATAGAGTTCCAGATGTCAAACAATTCTACCCACAAACTCCAAGCCTTCATGGCTCATCACGGTGTTGCGTCTAGACGCTCCTCTGAGGTGTTGATCGCTTCTGGAAAAGTCGAAGTTAACGGACAAACCGCGCACACCGGGCAGAGGATTAATCCGAGCATAGACCAGGTAACAGTGGCTGGTAAACAAATCGGGTCGATGACAGAACCTGCAACATACATCCTGATCTACAAACCCGTCGGCGTGGTCTCCACCACCAGCGATGAGTTGGGCAGGAAATCAGTGCTCGATATCATTCCCCGCCAGACAGTCAGGCTATACCCCGTTGGCCGTTTGGATAAAGACAGTGAAGGCCTGATGCTGCTCACCAACGACGGAGCTCTAGCCAATACGCTCACGCATCCTCGCTACCGTGCTGGTAAGACGTATCATGCCCAGATTGCTGGCAAACCCACCCTAGATGCCCTTAATCATCTACGCAGAGGAGTTCGACTGAAAGAAGGCTACACGCAACCCGCAGAAGTTGAAGTGCTAAATAGGGAAGAGGACAGCACCTGGATTTCAATCACCATCTACGAGGGCAAAAACCGCCAAGTTCGCCGCATGCTCGAGCGAGTCGGCTATGAAACTCTGCGGCTCATCCGTGAAACACTCGGACCGTTTACCCTTGATGATCTGGGAGATAGACCGTATCGTATCTTGAGTGTGTTGGAGGTGGCCAAGAGACTAAAAAAACAAGAGAGTGAGACGGAAAGTTAGTATTGCATTACGACTCAACAAGATCATGTTTTCCGGGCTCGTATGGTTTAACGTCACTAATGTCTGATAAGAGCCCAATTATAAACTCATCATTCAGTGGCTGACTTCTTAGGTCTGCAACTTCTTTTGCTGACAGCATCTGTTCTTTTCTTTCACTCATAAAATCCCCTTTTCCGTATTGTTTCACTAGTTATGTCTACTGTCGGTGTTTCTCATCACAGTCAGCATTGCTTAACCGTATTAGCACTACTTGACACTCTCTGCTAATTCTGGCATACTACTTTAGCAGTAAACATACTTGACTGCTAATCAAGCAGTCAAAATTAGTAGAAAGGAACCTATGACCTCACTCAGTTTGAGCCCACTCATGCGCTCCATGTCTCGCTGGCCCAGCATCTGGGATGACGATGATTTGCTCAATATTCCCAGCGCCAGTAACAATCTGGACGTGTATGAAACAGAGAACGAAGTAGTTGTGAAAGCTAACGTAGCCGGCGTTCCTGCCGAGGCCGTTGACATCACCTTTGAAAAAGGTGTGCTCTGGATTAAAGCTGAAAAGCAAGAGGAAACCAAAGATGACAAACGCAAACACTACGCCAAGTCATCTTGGAACTACTCATACCGCGTAGCGGTTCCTGGGCTGATCGACTACAACACCGAGCCAAAGGCTGATATTGAAGATGGTGTCGTCACCGTCACCTTTCAAAAAGCCGAGGCTTCAAAACCAAAGAAGCTACACGTGACCGCAAAAACAAAGTAGCGTTCACCAAGCTGGACAGACAACTGAGAAATCCCTTTTGCTGCAGAGCAGAGGGGATTTTTCTTTAGTTGCCCAAATCTCCAGTGAGGCAGTGCGCGCCGCCACCGGCTTTGATAAACTCGCTCACATCAACATCCAGAACGGTATATCCCATCGCTTGTAACTGCTGGGGCATTTGTACGCTGCCCGGTTGCATTAAAACAGTTTTTCTCACAACGACACTGTTGGCAGCGAACTGCTGTGTGTCATGATCATCGATTTGAATCAAGTTTGGCACCAGTGACTGTAGCTGCTCCAGTGTGTGATTGGAAAAGGCAGGGGGATAGTAAAAAACTGTATTGTCATCAAGTACAAAGAGACAAGTATCCAGATGATAAAAACTGCTGTCCACAAGCTCTATGGGCAGCACTTCCTTTTTGCAGATTTTACCAACGGTTTGTGCTCCCAGCAAATCGGTACGAAAACCGGTGCCAATAAATAACATATCCCGCCAGCGCTGCAACTCACCGCCACCTTCAAAGTTCATGCCTTCAGGCAGGTGCCGAACAGTAATGCCATGTGCCTCATACCAAGCTTGGTACAGCGCGCTCTCACCCGCACGCTCAGGATAGGTGAACCGACTAAGCAAAATAGAGCCGTTGTCAATCATCACCCCTTGATCGGCAGCAAACACCATATCGGGCAAACTCTCGTCTTGCTCGAGTATGGAAACTTGCAGTCCAAGTTGCTGGTAGATAGCAAACAGTTGCTGCCACTGCTGCTGTGCTAAGTCGCGATCCACGGATCCAACCTGCATCCAAGGATTGATGACGTAGTCAA
>CAZBMX010000139.1:0-2912 GCA_964493195.1 uncultured Pseudomonadales bacterium | reverse complement strand
ACCACGCTGTATTTTGCTCTCATGATTACTGATGGGTCTACAGAAACAAACCAAGTCATGCTGTTTGATTTAGTTGCAGATCCAATTCCAGACCAGGAAATCATCCTGTATGTCAGTCGACGCGAGTGATAAAATTTTGGGATTAACTAATCTACAACTACCCAACCCTTTTTTGTTATCCACTGAGCATTCGTAATCTCATGCGTCCCGCGTGGCTCGCCCAGTATGCGCAGCATCGTGCGCCCGTTTGTTGCCTGCAACTCATACACGATCGCAGTTGACTCACTGGGACCACTTTCCAAAACTTGGGTCTTGTGTCCAACTGACAACATGTACAGTAAAATTCGTTCCCACTTGTCTGTTGGCGCTACAAAACGCGTAGTCCTGCCTCCCTTGCCCACGATAACTTCATTTGGTAAGTGAATATGGAACTCAGATACTCTTGATTGTTCCAAACGTCTTTGTACTGCCACCGCTAACTCATGAGGCATGCCGCTGCCCGAGGATTTAACAACCACCTCTGCCCCTCGAACCTGGAACGGTATTGGCTCTGATGGGAGCCAGGGATACAGCTTCTGAAATCGTGCATATGCTGCTTTGCCCCTTGGACTAAACAATGCGGCATCCATACCACGAACGAGCAGGGGCTCTTGCAACTCAACTGGAATTCCCTCTTTATGTAGATGATCGTATGCTTCCTGGTTGTGCACCAACAGGGTTACACCTGTCTGCTGCGCTGCACGCTCAGCAGAAATCTTGGGGAAAATGTCTGGCACATACAGACTCTTAGGCACACCTGTAAGTACATCTCCACCTAACATAGCCATGCCCAACACCGTAAACTCTTGCACAAAAATAACCTGTAGTTGTTCTTTCGACAATCCAGCTGCAATTACTCGCTCTAGTACAGACCTGCACTCTAACCAAAGGGACGCTTGGAGTGCGCGGGCGGGAAGTCCTACGCGAGTTGACTCAGAGTTCCCCCGATACCCACTAAACAGTCTCTTTGCCCGTGACATAGTCGAATGAAACGATTGCGCTGCACCAACAATCACGTTTGTTAATATTATCGCTTCAGCGTGTCCGTTATTACCATTCGCCGCGTACTCCTGCTCTCGCAACGCTGCCAGAGCAAATGCTGTCAACGGGTTGCCATGACCCACGTCCGGGACTGGGTAGTAGGTGTGTTCTGGAAGTAAGCGTGAAGTCTGCATAAATACGTGAGTTGCTAATGTTCGTCCTGCTGAATTGGTAACCGTGCGGTTCCCAGTGCATCACCCATCGACTGTTCAATTTGATAAGCCATAACAAAAAAAGATGTTAACTCCGATATCGTGGCATCAAGTGACCGCTCAATGGCTTGGTATGCACCCAACCTTATGCTGGGTTCTGCATCTTGTCCGACCTTCCAGCGCTCGCCTGCAGCCGTACTCACCCAAATGTCCCGAATACTAGAGTTTTTTTTATCAAACCCAATTTTGTACAAAGTCAAACAATACAGATCAACCACATGCATTGCATAATTGGGCACTCCAATCTTTACAGCAAGTTTAGTTGGTAAATCAGGGAGAACATTTGTGAAGACATATGTGCTCAGTACAACTTCTTGTAACTGATTAGCGCCCTTTCGAGTTGCATACAGTGAAATTGTGGGCAAACCGTTCCCTCTATCTATTGAATCAAGCTGTATACGCATGTGTGGCACCCAAGTTGTTGTAGTGCAAGTGGTTTTGTCATCTCCGGCTATCAGTAACGCTTTATCTTGCCATTGATACGGGTCACAGTAAAAATACTCCCCCCCAATATTGGCAACAACTGCGTAGTGCCGGACAGATTGGCCCTCCTGTGTTGCGATATAGACTGTCGGTACTTCAGGAGTTGCAGTACAAAATGCTGTTATTTTATCAATGCAGCTTCCTCCAAATCTCCTGTCTGGCTTCAAGCCAGCATGGTGATAAAAGGCAGTAGCAGTGTTATAAGGAATACGTGCTGCAACACCTAGCTCTTCGTTAATTCTGTCGAGACATTGTTCTTTTGACATACAAACCACGAATTATACCATCGCAATAATTTGTGCTTTCGAATGCGGGTGGCAAAGTGATTTGGAAGAGCGGCTGTGGGATGCTTTTATGAACATGAAAATTCTCAATAGAGAATCAAAGTGATTTGGGTTCGATAGAAAATGCCGATCACTTTTCCTCCAACACAGGCTGCACATCTTTGTTTTTCTTTTCCTCAAACTCAAACTGTATATTTTTTGTTTTTCGTAGTAATACTGAAACCCAACCATCCTGGTCTACAATGAATCCATCATCCTGAGGGACTATATCTTCAAAACCAAGTTCCTGAGCCAACTTTCCGCTCCATGTAGAAAACACAGCTTCAGCAACTTGCTGATCAGATGCCCCACCTAACTTTTGCTTGTGTTCGTGGTACTGTCTGTAGTTGGTTCCAACACTAGAATCATTAACCCAGTTTAGTCGCAATTGATTCACAACTGTTCCTTGGTCAGTAAAAAACTGCAACGCTCTCTTAGCCCAGTCCTTCGGATAGATATCTGGATGTTGCATCAGTTTCTTTGCTGCTTGGTCACTTTCTTGAAGGCCAAATCCGGGTTCTTTGGCTACATTGATTATAGAGAAGCTGAGCACTCCCGCTTCTACTTTTGCATCAAAAAAATAACTGGTTCTCTCAACGTCAAAGATATAGATACGGCTTTTGGTGATTTCCACTCTCAACTTTGATTTACCCGAATTTCCGATAACGTCCACTGGGCGTTGAGTTATACGAAAGACTGAGTCTGGTAATCCGTGCAGAGGAACTAGCGTTCTTTCTGATCGTTCAGAAACGCTTGTCGCATCGATTGGTTTTTGCATATGTACACATGTATAACAGTTAAGGTGTAAAGCGAT
>CAZBMX010000138.1:0-2924 GCA_964493195.1 uncultured Pseudomonadales bacterium | reverse complement strand
GTCGACCTCCGCAGCACGACAGTTCAGCAGTTTGTTGTACCAAAAGGTCAGAGTATTACTGCCATTGGAAATCGGTTGGCTTTAGCTGGCCTTGTCAAACATGGATTGGTGTTTCGGGCAGTGGTTGCACAACAAGGTCTCACTGACAAAATTCAGGCAGGTTCTTTCGAACTTTCTCCCAACATGTCACCGATGCAGATAGCGCAGACAATGACTCAAGGTACTCAGGATATCTGGATCACATTGCTTGAGGGATGGCGCGCAGAAGAAATTGCTGAGTATCTGGCGTCACAGGATCTAGCTACTTTCGACCAAACGGAGTTTTTAGCATTGGTGCGTGAGAATGATACAGAAGGGCAGCTGTTTCCTGATACATATCTTGTTCCTCGAGAATCAACTGCGCAACAGCTCTATGCGCTCTTTACTCGAACGTTCGAAGAAAAAGTTATTGACGAGCTTGCAGAACAGATTTCGACCAGTAGTAATCCGTTCGATCAAGTTCTCATCATGGCTTCGCTCGTAGAACGTGAGGCAAGGGAGTATGACCAGATGCGACATGTGGCAGGAATTCTGTGGAATCGTATTGAAATGGGTATGGCTCTCCAGGTAGACGCTACACTCCAATATGCCAAGGGCAAACAACTTGGCTCAAGTGAGTGGTGGGTGCCACCCCTGGCTGCTGATAAGGCAGTTGAGTCTCCGTACAACACCTACCTCAATCCAGGCTTACCGCCCAAACCGATTGCCAATCCCAGCCTTAATGCCATCAAGGCAACACTTGACCCGATGGCGGTTGATGATGTATTCTATCTCCACGCTCCGTCTGGCGAGATGTACTTCGCTCAGACTCTTGAAGAACATAACGCAAATGTTAACAGATACTTGCGTTAGTTCTTTTATACTGTTATAATTCAAATTTCAGCGTACAATTCAGGTAGTTCAGCTACATATTTAGGGGTGTTCTTGCGTACCACCAACTTACACGCCAGGCTAATAGTGCAGTAAGTCACAGAGATTGCTCTCTAGGAGCGTCTCTTTGTTTGCGTGGTAGGAGTGTTTCGATCCAAAAGCTGGTGGATCGGGGTGGAACGCAGGCACATCCTTAGTACAGAATGCGAAGGAGCAGTCATGTCACACGCAACTCGTCAAAATTGGGGTACTTCCCATACCATTCTTCCAGTACTTGACCTTGTTAAACTGCAGATTGATAGCTATCAATCGTTTTTGGATAGTGGCATCAAGCAGGCTTTGGTTGAAATCAATGGGGACAAGGGTATCGAAGATTATACTGGAAAAAACTGGTCACTATCCTTCGGCGAGTATCGATTCGGCAAATCAAAGTACTCGTTATCCCAAGCTAAAGAAAAGGGTGTCACCTACGACATGCCATTGTATGTCGAAGCGACCCTCCTCAACAAGAAAACGGGCGAAGAGCAAACGCAGGAAGTATTCTTGGGCGATATCCCCAGGATGACCCCAATCGGAACATTTGTGGTAAATGGTATCGAGCGGGCAGTGGTGACGCAGCTCGTTCGTTCACCGGGAGTGTTTTTTGCTGGTGAAGTTGATGGCGCAACTGGTCGCCAACTCTACTTCGCCGAACTGCGCCCAAAGCGTGGCTCTTGGCTCGAAGTCGCTGTTGGAAAGCGAGATGTAGTGACCGTCAAGATAGATCGCCGTCGCAAGATGCCAGTTACGGTTCTCTTGCGTGCTATTGGATATGGCTCAGATGATGCGCTGCGACAATTGTTCGCTGATGTAAAAGATCAGGATGAATATGATCTGTTGGAGAAAACTATTGAAAAAGATGCTTGTAAGTCAACAGAAGAGGCTTTGATCGAAATTTACGAGAAGATGCGTCCGGGTGAACCTGCGGTACTTGATAATGCTAAAGAGTATCTGAAACAGCTGTTCTTTGATCCTCGCCGTTATGATTTGGGTGGTGTGGGTCGTTACAAACTGAATCGTCGCTTGAAGATTTCTGTCGCAGGTGACACAACCGTCTTAACAAAAGAGGACATCGTAGCAGCAGTGAAGTACTTGGTGCGCCTGCAAAACGGTGTTGGTAAAACTGACGATATCGACCATTTGAGCAATCGTCGCGTGCGTCAAATCGGCGAACTTGTCCAGGACGCTGCATTCCGTATTGGTTTAATCCGTTTGGAACGCTCTATTCGTGAAAAAATGTCTCTGACAAAAACAGAGGACGTGTTGACCCCGGCTGCATTGGTTAATGCTCGCCCGCTCATTGCAACTATCTCTGAATTCTTCCGCCGCAATCGGCTTTCAACTATTCTTGATCAAACCAACCCTTTATCCGAAATTGATAACCTGCGTCGTCTCTCGGTTATGGGATCCGGTGGAGTTACGCGTGAACGTGCCAGTTTCTCTATGCGTGACATCAATGCTTCACAGTACTCTAGAATTGACCCAGTCCGATCTCCTGAAGGTCCCAATATTGGTTTGGTAACATACTTGTCACTGTATACCCGAGTTAATGACTTTGGTTTTCTTGAGGCTCCGTATCACAAAGACGAGAGCAAGAACAACAAGATGCAAATCTCCGAGGAGATTGTGTACTTAGCTGCTGACGAGGAAGAGGATTACAAAATAACTCACGCAAGTGTAGAGGTAGATGCTAAGCGTGCAATCGTTGATGAGTGGGTAGCAATGCGCCACATGAATAACTTCATTGAGGGTCATGTTACCGATGTGCAGTACATTGATGTGGTTCCCCTCCAGGTTATTGGTTCTTCAGCTTATTTGATTCCATTTATTGCCCAAGTTGCAGCAGGCAAGCAGGCTGTGCTCCAAGTCTTCGGCAACGATTACCCGACGCATGATGGTACGGGTGTGCGAGACTATATCCACGTTGATGATTTAGCCACTGCGCACCTGGCGGCGCTCAACTATCTAGAGAAGCC
>CAZBMX010000137.1:0-2943 GCA_964493195.1 uncultured Pseudomonadales bacterium | reverse complement strand
TTTCTCTCGCTTATTGCTTAAGGAGAAAATTTCGTCTAAGAAATACCTGGGAATTATTTTGTCTTTTATAGGTGTGATAGGTATAGCAATTTTAAGATCGCAAGAATAGAAAACTATAGTCTAATAAACTCTCATAAAGTCTCCAAATGTGACCCCACGGGGAGTCGAACCCCGCTTACCGGGATGAAAACCCGATGTCCTAACCGATAGACGATGGGGCCGCTAGGAAGTGCGGCAGGTAGCCACTGTGCGAGAAGCTGCTACCAAGTTATGTTTTCAAAGTGCTCGAGCGTGCTGCCCGTGACCGTTATCATATCAAATCGATATGCAGTGTGTAAGCCTCTGCTTGCCATGTAGCGCTGTGCTGTTTTAATCAACGTTGCCAGCTTCTGGCCGGTAAGTCGTGCGCTCGGGTGGTCGGCCCGGGTGCTTGTTGAGGTTTTGACCTCAACGAATACCAGCTCTGAGCGTTGAGGCGTCCAAGCGATGATGTCTAGTTCTCCTGGGTGGATAATGGCGTTTGTGGTAACGATGTGATAGCCGTGATCTTCGAGGAATCTCCGCGCACGCTGTTCACCGCTTTTGCCAATTACTCCACTGGGAGATTTAGGCTGCTTGGGTGCTTGGCGCTGTGACAGCTTGTTCTTTAATTCTGGTTGCGGCTTTTCCAATTCTCTCACGCAAGAAGTATAGCTTGCTGCGGCGGACGTTTCCCTTACGTTTGATCTCAATTTTTTTGATTGAACCAAGTGCCAGTGGGAAGATTTTCTCAACCCCAATGCCATTAGCGCCAATCTTTCGCACGGTCATGGTGCGACTGACACCACGGTTTTTGAGGGCAATAACAATACCCTCATACACCTGAATACGGGTTTTGTCGCCTTCGGAAATTTCTTGGTGAATCCGAACGGTATCACCAGAAGAAATCGTTTGATTGTTGTGCGTAACATGTTGTGACATAGTTGTTTTCCTGAAATAGAGCTGAGCCAGGTGTCATATTATACGCAAAAAGACTTGAAGTTGCAATTGGTGAAGTTAAAGGATCTATTCCGAGTCCGCGATCTGTTCTGGCGCACTTGCCAAAGAAAGTCCGGTGGAGTACCACAGCGCAAACAAGACTGCTAGAACAAGGAAGAACTTGACTTCATCCGGATAACGCTCAAACAGCGATGGAATAAAATCACGGTTTGCTTGAAACAAAGTGATCGCAAACTCTGAAATGTTGGTACTTTTTATTGTCTCAATGATGCTTTCCCCTTGTTGTTGAGAGAAATTTATCAGTATTTTGAGAACAGCAACTATTTCGGCGACCGAAAATACTCCACCCGCGATAAGAGCTGCAGTTTGTTCTTTTGTGAGCGGCGAACTGATAACAAAGCTCTGAAATGGTTCTCTCTCAATTTCTGTGGTTGCTGGACTAGACATCACTATTACTTCTTATGCTTGACTGCTGCTTGCAAGTATTCCACGAAAATTGGATGGGGTGTCAGTGGCCGTGACTTATATTCTGGATGTGCCTGCGTGGCAATGAAAAACGGATGTTTGTCCTGTGGCAACTCGATCACTTCCACAAAAAAGTCATCTGGTGAAGTGCCAGAAATCACAAAACCGGCGTCTTCTAGTGGCTTGCGGTACGAATTGTTGAACTCAAATCGGTGGCGGTGGCGTTCAGAAATGGTGTTGGTTTTGGCGTCTTTGAAAGCGCTGTGTTTTTTGTAGATCGCATGTGCCAGGGTACCTGGCTTCAGCACACAATCGTATGCACCCAAGCGCATGCTGGCGCCATCGCCTTTGATGCGCTGATATTTATCAGTGAAGGGAATGTCATGGATGATTGGATGCGGGGTTTCTGGGTTAACCTCCGTTGTATGGGCGTCCTTCAGACCGACCACGTTGCGAGCATACTCAACTGAGGCCAGCTGCATGCCGTAGCACAACCCGAGGTACGGTACTTTGTTTTCGCGGGCATACTGTACAGCTTTGATCTTGCCTTCCACTCCCCGCTCCCCCCAGCCGATAGGTACGATGATGCCATCTGCTCGTTTGAGGTCGGCAAGCGCCTGCTTTTCACCTTTTTCCAGACCTTCAGCATTAACAAACATAATTTCGAGTTGAATGTCCGAGTTCCAGCTGGCGAAGTTGAGCGACTCGATCAAGGAGACGTATGAATCAGTCAGCTCGTAGTCACCAGTTGCAATGTACTTAGCTATGATGGCCACTCGGACGGCGTGTGTGCGTTCGGTGTTGATGTGCTCAACAAACTTTCGCCACTCAGACAAGTTACTTTTCTTGGTGGGCAAACCAAGCTTAGCCAAAACTTTTGCATCAAAGTCTTGCTCTGCAAAGATTAGTGGTACCTCGTAAATAGAACCACAATCAGGGTTAGAGATAACATCTCCTTTGTCCATGTTGCAGTAGTAGGCAACCTTTTCCTTGCGTTTCTCATCGATGGGCAGCTCGGCGCGACCGATGATGAAATCTGGTTGAATGCCCATGCCATTGAGTAGTTTCACAGAGAGTTGGGTTGGTTTGGACTTGAGCTCGTTGATGTGGGCTGGTCGGGGGAAGTAGGTCACGTGCAGGTGCAGACAATCATTGGGGTGGCGTAGCTTCATGATGCGGTAGGCCTCGTAGTAGATGGCGTTTTGATACTCGCCCACGGTGCCGCCCAGTTCGACGAGAATAATGTCAAAGCCTTCACCCGCTGCCTTGATACGTTTGATAACTTCCTCTGGGACGTATGGTAAGGCATCGACCGTGGCACCATTGAACGCCAGGTTTTTGGTGTTCTCGATGACCGCAGTGTACATCTGGCCCATGGTGGTGAAGTTTTTGTTGCCCACTTCTTGTCCCAAAAAGCGTTCATAGGAACCAAGATCAAGATCGGCCTCTAAGCCATCTTCGCACAAAAACACATCGCCATGTTCAATAGGGTTGATGTTG
>CAZBMX010000136.1:0-2948 GCA_964493195.1 uncultured Pseudomonadales bacterium | reverse complement strand
AAAAATATATGTCGCTATCAACACACTGTACAAGATGAAACACAACCACAACAATACAGGTTTCTGCTGAATCAGAAACATTTGAATAGGTCGCAATGATTGATCTGAACGCATGACCGCAGTACACTACACCGGTTACTGGAGCAAGTATACAATATACGCAACGCCAACTGCTCTTCGAAACTGGACTGACAAAACATGAGTGAACATCCCGTTAACCAACCATTAGCACTGATTCGGCAACAAACCCTAGCGGATTGGAACGGGTTGAGAAAAGCTCCCTCCATTCAAGTTGTCGAGTTAGATGAGACACCACCAAGGCCAAGCACTGCTCACTAAGGTCCCAGAATTCCGTGGGGACATCACCCGTTGTGCACAACTGTTACAGAAATTTGCCGAAGGGATGCACCGGGTCGCAGACATTGTTGCGAGAATTCCAAACCAACCCATTCGGCATCTAACACTTCAGAAAACCATTGCGTAGTTTCCACCAGAGAAGCTATGAGGTAAAACTTGAGGCGCGAGCGGGATTCGAACCCGCGAATCGAAGGTTTTGCAGACCTCGCCATTGACCACTCTGGTATCGCGCCAAGCTGTGTGCTTGAAGCACTCATTATACCGAAAAAATGAAAAATTACTGTCAGAGTTACTGACCGATCAGGTCCTTGAAAGCAACCACCGCACGCTCAATCATAGGTCCCCAGACATATGCGCCAGCTGCTGACAAACACGTACACAGCGCAATAACGGTCGCGGTAAAGGCACCAGCAAGTTCAAGCTTAAATTTTAGATCTTTTACCGTTAATTCCTCATGCATACCAGAGCTGTTGGCACTGTAGCACCATATTAGGAAGTTGCAGTGACGCACCTCACAACGGCCGAATCACAAACTTCGTCCCACCCGCCGGATAGTCAAACCGCACTGCGGCAGTCTTCTCCCGCAACTGATGCACGCGCAAAAACAACTCAATAAATGGATCGTCATATCCAGACGAACCGGCATTAACTGCTAGCACGCCACGGTCTACTGTAAATCCACCAATCGCGATTACGCCGAGCATACTCACCCCGTTGAGGATAACTTGCACTGATTGCCCCTGTTTGAGACCCATTTTGTCTAGATCAGACTTACGCATAGTTGTCTTAATGTTGCCAAATCCATCCGTCCACGCCACTTCATCGTGGGGAATTTCAGGAATATCATTTACATCAAGTTCGGCGGTCAAAATACTGCGGTCACCATTAATCAGTTTGGCTACACTCTCGGGGAAAAAATCGCGTGAGCGAAACTGAGAACCTTCATTGGGACAATCAATATCGCGAAACTCGACAATATCTTTTTTGACGAACCCAAACGCATACTCGGACCACACATTAACAATCTCAACACCATTCGACAACCGGGCATACTTGATGCCGTGATCGATGTTGTTTTTCTGTGCAGCGGCACTGTCTCGGCGAGGGGCAGCATTGCCGTAAATAAACATTTTGCCTTCACACGGCGCGTACGAATACTGTGCAGTCACAAATCCGATAGCCATAGTATCGAGTCCGGGCACGGAAGTGGGATGAATTCGCACACCGTGGGGGTCTTGCAGATGGTACTGGAGCCGATTGGTGATTTCACCAAACTCCATGCCGCCTGCGACATAGTCACACAGTACGTGTAAAAGGGTAGGTTGTTGCATAGCAGTAACTGATTTTATACGTCGGAATGTTCCGAGCTGTAATTATACCACTGCAATTCCAGATCTTTTACGGTATAATGAAGCGCCTTATGCCAAACACAAAACCAAAAACCAAATCCGAAAACGAAAAGCCCCTTATCGTGGACAATACGGTCATCGAGCTAGTCGTGGACGCCAAAACTGCCACGGATGCCTACGCTGAAGCAGTTGAACACATGGCAAAAAACCTCAAGACTGCAGGCTTTCGCAAGGGCAAGGTGCCAACTGCCGTTGCAGAGAGCATGCTCAAGCAAGAAGATATCATCCAGCACGCACTCGAACACGTCGTACCCAACATCTACAAGACAGCAGTCGAAAAATCTGGCAAGCAGCCACTAACACAGCCCGAGTTTAAAGTCACATCAGCCAACAAGGGTGAAGCTTGGAAGCTTGAAGCACACATCGCCGAAGCCCCAGTGCTCGAGCTCAAAAACTACAAAAATATCGCTAAAGACGCGCGCAAACAAGCGGAAAAAGACATAGCTGAACAGGAAAAAAAGGCAAAAGCGGAGAAAAAAGACGAGTTCAAACCCGCGACCCAAGAACAAAAAGACGGTGCTATCGTCCAAAAAATCTATCAACACCTGTTGTCTGAGCTCAAGCCCCAAATCGCAGAACTTCTGGTTAAGGAAGAGATTCGAGCAGACTTTGGTAACCTGCGCAGACAGCTCGATCAAATGAAGATTCCTCTGGAAAAATTCCTTGAGCTGCGCAAGATTACCGTGGAAGAACTCACCAATCAGCTGGCTGCAGAAGCACTCGGCAGACTACAACTTTCTTTCCTGATCGCCGCCCTTGCCCGCGAGTCTAAGGTCACCGTTGAACAATCTGACCTTGATGCAGCCATGGAAAAAGTGACTGATCCAGAGCTTAAAAAACAGCAGACCGCAGATCCAATGTACCGTCAGCTGCTCGCGCAGACAATCTTGCGGCGCAAAGTGGCTGAACATTTGCTGAGTTTGTAGAATTCTGGTGTTAAAACGCTACGGTTGTTGTGCGATATATGCTCTATGCTAGGGTCATGGACTTCAGCAGTGGCTCAGACAAATCGTCAGTGCTATACTTCTTATAGGGCTTGCCCTATTCCTCGAAAATAGACGGAAAGGCCTCCATGAATATGAAACTTTTCTCAATAGCACGACTGTATTTTTAGTGCTCATTGTCATTGCATTCTTGCAGTTATTTATACTCTTTGATCGTGAAAAAAAACGCTCCAAGGAT
>CAZBMX010000135.1:0-2960 GCA_964493195.1 uncultured Pseudomonadales bacterium | reverse complement strand
ACAATCCACAAAAAAACTCACCAGATGGTGAGTTGAAAAAAAGTATACCCCTCCCTGAAACAGCGCAGGGAGGGGTCTGAAGGAGGGCTGACTACATTGCCAAGCCCTCGATCAAATTGTCGCGAATACGGCTGAAGACGATGCCGATCTGCGGGCCGAGCAACGCCAGAATGGCGAGGACGACGATGGAGACCAGCACGAGCACTACGGCGTACTCTACCAAACCTTGACCGTGTTCATTGCGTAAGTACAACATGTGATTTATCCTCCGATTTATATGAGTTTCGCCCTGTCTTTTTGCCCGGTGAAAATTCCGGGACCTCTGAACAGGGCGCTCGCTCTGTCGCTAAGTATTGCGACGCGGCAGAGTGAGCGCCTGTCCAGTCAGGGTGTAATGGAGAAAAGCATGTCATACATACTTCCCTTTTGCTGTCATACAGGGAGGGGCGGAGCACTTTGGTTATTTGTGCCAAGCGGCACGCAAACACCAGCAATTGGCGACGCGTACCAGGCACGAACCACAGTACTCAGGGCTCCCTGCATTGTATATGTTGCTGTTAATGTTCTCTCTGCCAGAAGGTGGTTTACACGAGGTAAATAATCGGGCAGATATGTACTCATAATACCCTATAATAATAAATATGTCAATAACTAAATACACATTTGATATGTATAAATTAACTGATCGAGTGCTGTGATGTCACCTGTCTGGAGCCATGCTATACTGAACCATGCGACGTTTTTTGCCTGTTTTTGTCTTGGTGCTCGCGAGCATAGTTCTCTCTGGTTGCAAGGTGTATGTCGACTCAGTAACGGGTAAGTGGACGACTGAGCTTGGTTCGCCCAAGGCGAGTTTAGCCCCAGATGCCCCCTGTGTAGTTACCTCGTGCCATGGTCTCGATATTAAGTGTGGGTCTGCAGGGCCTGAAGCTTGCACTATGGAGTATCAACTGGGTGATTTTTGCCGTCAGTATGCACACTGCGCTATAGTGGAAGGCCAGTGTCAATTGAAAGAGTCACGCCTGGTAGAAGAGTGCATATCTTGTGTTGAGTTGTGCGATTCTGGCCTGGATGGCTCTGATCCTACTAAAGCCTTTGAGTGCGAACAAGAGTGTCGTGAACAACTGGGAGTTATGGAAAGGTCTTTATGAAAAAAAACAGTGCTTCGAAGTCGGCGACCGTTCGTAAATCACCGGCAGAGTCAAGGGCAACCAACGTGGCGTCACCACAGCTTCTAGGGATGGCAGAGTTGCTGCGGAGTAGCTGGCAGTCAGTGACTGGTCGATTTGGCGCCTTGCTGGGAATAAGTGTGCTCAACATGCTTTTGCAGATTTCGCTGGTAGTTGTAGCAATCATGATCGCGCTAGCTACTGGGGCTGCGCAAGCCATCTCGGCATATAACAAGGGAGTTGCTCTGCAAGATCTCCTCACTACCCAACTTGTACAATCGGTTGGTCTTGTTTTTGTGACTCTTATTGTGGTATTAATGGTCGAGAGTCTATTAGCGCAGATGACAATGTTGCGGGTGTTGTTTAACCACAAAGAAAGCGTAATGGATGCGTTTCGACGTTCTGTACATAAGTTCTGGCCTATGCTGGGAGCGTCCATGTTGGTGGGATTTATGACAATTGGGAGCTTTTGGTTGTTAGTGATTCCAGGATTTGTCTTCTCGCTGTGGTTTATGTTTGCTCTCTATGAAATCGCGTTGTTTGATACGGCTGTAACAGTGGCGTTAAATCGAAGCGCAGCGGTGACACGCAGACACTTTTGGGGTATCTTTGGCAGATTTGCGCTTATGTTGTTCTTTACGATGATCGTAAGCTCGCTGTTTGATGAGACAGCGGCATCGGCATCTGGTTCACTGCAACCTGTGGTTGGCTTGGCCTCAATCTTGTTTCAGTTCCTCATAAGCTGGATGTGGATGGCGTTTATGGGCAAACTCTACTTGGGTGTCCGGGATGAGCGAACGACCACCCAAAGTCTCACGATACCACTAGTGATTGCTGGTCTGGGTTGGGCAGTGTTTGTGTTTTTTGCGAGTAGTATATTTTCTGAAGCTCGAGCTGAATTGCCGAATCTCTCGTCAATTATTTCCAAAATTGAGGGCGCAATACAGATGGAACAGCAGGGCAACAGACCCGGTATGGTGCAGTGGGACACAACTGAAAACACAACAGAGACGCCATTCCCTGAGGAGCTGTTGGACTAACATTTGCTAGAACAACGCGGTGTCTTCTAAATAAATAGACTTACAATGATTGCCATCGCTTCAAGTACAACCAGCTGATACAGTGCATCTATAACATACAGTTGGACGTTGAACGGCCGGGTGTCGAACAACTGCTTGGTCAAAACTACTGTGGCCATAAAGCCAAGCCACAGCCAGAACCCTAACAGCATAATTTGACCAGTGAACGTAACTCTGCTTGAGTACACCATGAGCGAGAGGACAAATGCCTGCACCATTGCGGCAGCAAGCTGTGCGCCATAAGTCAAACCCATACCCTTTCTTTTGGCATCGGCCATACTTTTGGTGGAAAAGCCCATGAGCTCCATCCAGCGTTTGCCAAAAAGCGGTCAGTACCAGATCATACCAATCGGCATAGAAGACAAACCGGCTAAGAGTACAGCGAGTGGGTGAATAGTAGCAAACATGTCATCCTCTCTTGTCGCGTTAGAACGAAAGTTGGTTCAAAAATCTGCTGATTACGCTGGATGTGGGTTGTTCAGTCTCCGTAACTTCGCCTGACTCATCATCAACTGCGATCTCGGTCTCTACTTGTCGCTTAAAGAGGCCAAACAAACGCTTCATGCGCCGCGCTTTTGCCACATACTTGATGCGACCGTCACGTTCCTCGATCTCTAGTTGTTCGGAGTCAATCTGCCGCTCACCCTTCGCTTGTAACATCCGCTCCACTGCTTGATCTGGCAGCGTGGTGAGCACCCGTTCCTCCCCATCT
>CAZBMX010000134.1:0-2973 GCA_964493195.1 uncultured Pseudomonadales bacterium | reverse complement strand
GTAACACCTCAGTTTCAACTCCCATGAATAATGGGCGTAGCAGCTGGCCACACGCTGCAAAGTGATGCTGCCTAACTAGTATTGGAATTTCTGGGTTTGATAGAACAGTGGTGAGTAACTTGAACGCCCAATAGTCATCGGATTTGCCTTTGCCGTCAGAACTATACACACGTGTTATTGTGTTGAAACGTTTCAGCTCTCTCTCAGTTTGAAATGGCAGTTGAGTTGTACGTTGATCAATTTGCTGTAGCGAAGTTAGATATCTCAAGGTTTGTTCCATAATCACTGCAGGATCAAAGTGGATAATGTCCGCAAAGTAAGGATTGCGAGAGCGCGTATTTGTTTCATATGAGTTGTAAAACGTACTTCTACCCGGGGGCAATGCTGCATGGTGCATGATGAAAAAGTCTCTGGGCAAAGGTTGTTCTGTGACAGTGAAGTCAACCCTAACCGGTCGCAGTAAATTAGTCAGCTCACGTTTGAGAGGTGCTCCGGGCAAAATGATGGTTTTTCTTGTTTCTTCGCGCATACGTTAAGATTTCGTTTTTCTACTCCCTGATTTACTTTTAATATTCGAGCGGGAGTTGTATACGAACACCCTGGTACTCGACCTCATGACCAATAAACTTGATGCCCCTTGGCTGCAGTGCGATATCGAGGGCATCCAACGTTTTTGTAACTGATTGGCTAATCTCGATAGCGGCCTGAGTAAACTGTGTGTATAGGGCTTGCCATACCCGTTGGTTTAAAAATTGGGCCGGGTTGGACAAGATTTGATCAATCCTTTCGATCATCTGGTCTGTGAGTAGGTATTCTTCACATTCATTCACTGTCAACAGTTTGCCAAACAAGATGTTCATCATGGCGTGATCATGTTCGCTGAAGGATTGAGAAGAGGAGGAAGGCTCGAGCATTGAACATACCGAGTGTAAAAATAGAGCAATGCGTATCAACACTGAAAGGGGCTGAAGCTGATACTCCCCGGAATCTGGGTTAGTGAGAAACTCTGTCAGGATTGCTGTTGACTCTAGGTACACGTGGTAAGACTGTTTTGCGTAAAGGGAAAACTCCACAAAATTTGGAAAAGTGTCAAGGGCGGCATCAACTCCATTCTTTAGTTCGGTGAGGGTTGGATCGGTAAGCTGTGCAACAGAAAGCAGTAGCTGCAAGTATTCAGACATCCGATCAAACACTACTATGAATCCACACTGCAAATGTCCTTTGAGATGTTCAAACTCATGTTTCAGAATATGCTGGAGAAGCCTAACGTAGATTTCTTGTCGCTGAGATTGAGCAAAATAATCAATAATTCTGGTTCCAATGAATGTATATAGTTGTTGGAATCTATCTGGAGTTTGTAAAAAGACTGGTTGAGGCGTATAGCTCATCACTATTTCTAACGGACTGTAGCTTAGGCGGGCCACTAGTTTGCGGTTCATTGGATTTGAAAGCACTGCATCAATTGTGGCAAAGTCACTCACAAGTATAAAAAAATTGTACGACTGCACACAGATAAGGCCAAGCTGTTTAAGGATTTCTGATTCTTGTTCATCAAAAAGTAAGAGAGGTGTGTCACCTTGTCCATGAATCATGTTGCAGCCCATAAAAAGTAGCTCCTCTGCAAACTTTTTTGGGTTTGCCAGCACAATGTCTGCATTGCTCCCGACAGGGTGGATATGCTTCTCCTCTCGAGGAATAAATGCTCCGTATTGGTGGAGTTCTTTACTCGGATAATGTGGATTCACTGTGGGGCCAATGATAGTGGCAAGATGGGCTTCATTCCTAAACGGTTGGCCGCCGTACAAATCTTCGTAACTTAGCATATGAAAATTTATGTTTATGTTATGCAGGATATTCTAGTATCTGTGCTGAAATTTGGTTGTATTGCTCAAGTAATTCTGGAAGTAACTGCGCATATGCTGCAAACTGCCTTCTTGCGTATTCTTTATGATTTTCCAAACGTATCTGGGGGAGTGCTAAGTATTTGTGCAACACAAGATTCCACCAACTTTCGATCAGTGTGCTGAGATTCATTTGAGTTACTTTCTCTTGATTGAGCAAATCACTATCCGTTGTGATTGCAAAAAATGCTGCCAATTCTGGATCCTCGAAAGCATTAAATATAAGTTTTCCGTCCGTGTTTGCCCGTAATTTTTGTAAAACTGAGTCGACTGTTTGCACCGACCTAAGTAAAATGCCAAATTGGCTTAAAATGTAAAAATCGTCAGTGCGGTTGTCTTGAAATTCAGCTAGGATGCCCACTACGCAGGCGTAGTATCGTGTTGCATCAATGATGTCATACAATAGTGTGTAAGCTTGTACGAACTCTGCATGTACCTCCGCGATGTCATAACCTGCATCAGCAAGTTTGCTGAGATGTTCAAGGATTGTTTCTGGCACTATGGACAATTGATACATTGTGCGAACAGTCGGGTACTCGGTATAGAGTGAGTGGATTGCCAATTGATGTTTGAGTAAGTGCATCTCGATTAAATCAGTGAGAGTGTCGCCTGCTGCCAATACGGCCAGCATAAATAGTCTGCCAATGTTTTGTTGTAGTTCCTGTTGCGGTAAAGCAATATTCTCCTCTGGAGAGGTTGGTTTGTTTTGCAAATCATCTGCTACTTGTAGTGCATAGTCACGCAAACCTGTGGCATCTGTGGTTATGGCATCTCTGTGCGAATCGTTGATGAGTGCCGTGTCGGATTCAGCAGGTAAGTATGCGCTGTATGT
Organism: uncultured Pseudomonadales bacterium; assembly: GCA_964493195.1. Taxonomy (GTDB): domain Bacteria; phylum Patescibacteriota; class Microgenomatia; order UBA1400; family PJMF01; genus CAZBMX01. The sequence continues at coordinate 240 of CAZBMX010000134.1, read as the reverse complement.
TGTTACTTGTTCTCCAGTTACTGGGTTAACAACACACGTGGGTTGATTTGGGACGTAGTTGATGCTGTTTGGGATTTGTGGTCTTGGTTCAGGGTTGATGTGCATAGTTGATGAGTTGGGATCCTATTTATCAAGTGAAAGTGTTGCCACCTTTTTGCCTAGAAAATATAGGTTGTGCTCCTTGTATTCAAGTCCATTGGCATTAAGGAGTAGCATCCAATACTCAGACCAATCATCGAG
>CAZBMX010000133.1:0-2980 GCA_964493195.1 uncultured Pseudomonadales bacterium | reverse complement strand
GTGGCCGAGCCAGATCATTCAAGATATCCGCCAGCGCTCTTTGCTGGGCACCAGTTAGGGCAAACGGCATAACGGGCAGATGGTAATCACCCAGATCTGTTTTGATGGGTTGTGGGCTGGTTCTGCCTGGTAACATGGTGAGCTGAGCGCTCGGCTGACTGAGTTCGCGCCACTCTCGCTTGAGGGCGTGGGATTCTTTGATCAAGCCAATCAACTCTTCCAGGGCAAGCCGTTCCCGCGCTGCAGGCACCGCTTCTGCCGAATCTGGAAAATGCAAACTTGATAGGCTTTGTACCATTGAAGGAACGCTATAGGATAGTTTTGCCGCTACTTGAGAGAGTTCATCCGAATTTGGTACTTCATTCTCGAGCAAATCATCCAACATATGCTTAAGAATGCGTCGGAGCGACCCTTGTTTCATCAGCAGTGTGCCGGTATATCGGGGAACTAACCGGTTGGTATGGAGCGTGTTTTCGCTGGCGCGCTCAAATGTGGCCTGCACCAGGGTGCCAGTTTTGCTGATTTTGCCCGCAAAGTAGTACCACTCTCCTCGCTTCAGGGAGGGAATGACAAACGAGTTGTTGAACCATAAGAGACGAGCGGTACCGGTATCGTCTTTTACCGTTGCAGTCTGCATGGTGCGACCTGGTCTGCGCACCATACTGGTGTTGTACACTTGCGCTTTGATGCTGCAGGGGGTGTTTGGCTCTTGTGTTTTCAGTTCCGCAATCGCCAACAGTTGCGACCGGTCATCATAGCCAAGGGGTACGGTACGCAACAGATCTGCCACGGTCTGTATGCCCGCTGCGTTGAGCTGTTTGCTCAGTACTGGCCCGATGCCAGTAACAGCAACAATCGGGGTGTCAAAGGTGTACATAGCAAACAGTATACCCTGTCATCTTTCCATGAGCTCCCCCTCGTGCGTACCTGAAGGCCCACTGAGTAAGAACGCTGATGAGGGGACTTCATACCACGAGGGGGAACTCATGGAAAGAGTTATATTGGTTACACACAAAAGAATCAAAAAGATTCAAAGTATATAGAAGTGTAGCTAAATAGACCGATACAGCGGGAAAAAATCGAATGGGTTAAAATTAGCAGAGACAACCCTTCTCTGCTAACCGCCCATAATAATGAGCGAAGTGTTCATACTAACAGCAACAAGCTGCCGAGGAAAGTACTCAAAATGAGTCCAACTATAGCAATTACGACAAAAGTTGTGAGCAATGCTTTGCGAACTCTCTTTTTCATACTACTCATTTTCTGTGTGACGGCAGTGTACTACTTTTTTTTGAGCCGCACATACCGGCGTTTGCCAATTTTTAATACGGTGTCATTTGCCCAATCGATTACTTGTAGCGGATCACTCAGTTTTTTCTCGCTTGGCACAACAGTGACGGCGCCTTCGGTCAGCAGCCGCCGGAGTGCTGTGTTGCTTTCTGTGGGCAGAGCCTGTTTCAGCACGTCTAGCACGGTCGAATCTGAGGATTCAAGTGTGACTTCTGGTACATCGTCTGGCACTGTTTTGTCTTGTACGGTTTTGGCAAAAAACTCGGCTGCGTCCTGGGCAGCTGAACTATCGTGATACTGCTGCGTGATGGCAAAGGCCAGTTGCTTTTTCAGCTCCATGGGGTTTTCGCCCGCCCGTAAACGCTCTGCCAGCGTTGCCAGTTCGGCATCAGGCACATCGGTGAGTAGCGTGAAGTACTCCATGATCATGTCATCGGCGATGGACATCAGTTTGCCGTACATCTGCCTCGGCTCCTCGGTGATTGCCACAAAGTTGCCGTAGGATTTGCTCATCTTGCGGCCGTCAGTGCCGTTGATGATGGGGGTGGTAAGCACCCATTTTTCGTGGTTGTTGTACGCTTTTTGTAGGTGGCGGCCCATCATCATGTTGAAGGTTTGGTCAGTGCCACCCAGTTCTAAGTCAACATCCATGTGCACAGAGTCGTAACCCTGCAGGAGCGGGTACATGATCTCATGACCGAAAATCGGCTTGCCGTTCTTGAGGCGGTCCTGGAACATATCTCGCTCAATCAGTTGCTGTACGGTGGTTTTGGCCATCAGCTTGACCAGATCAGCGTAGGTGAGCTTATCGAGCCAATCACCGTTGTAGACGATTTTGATCTTGGTGAAGTCGAGGATCTTGCTGGCTTGCTCTTTCCAGCTCTTGAAGTTAGCCTGGATTTGCTCGTCCGTCAGCTCTGGCCTGGTGGAATCTTTGCCGGTGGGATCGCCGATGCGGACGGTGCCGCTGCCAATCAGCAGGATCACCTCATGGCCGAGTTCTGCGAACTGCTGGAGCTTGCGCAGCACGACGCTATGGCCGAGCGTAAGGAGTGAGCCAGTCGGGTCAATGCCAAGGTATAGGCGGATTTTGCGCTGCTGCATGAGGTCTGCCAGGCCGTCTTTGCTGGGGAGGACCTCGGCGACGCCTCGGGTGAGGACTTGGTCAATAGTAGGTGTGGTCTTTGATTGCATTTTTTACCTTATAACGTATTAATGTATATATTGATATGTTTCAATTATTGAGTGTAACTGGTCGTTACTGTGCCTATTGTACCTGATATTTTTTATGTCGCATATGTGCGAGTAAATAACGGCGTGATGGACAGATAGGATTGAGCGTTTGATTACCCGAGTAGCACCTTTTCTGACAAGTTTGCAGCTGAAATGTACGGTTCTGTGATTTGGCGATCAGCATATCGTCGGTTGTTTGCGGTATTGCCTGCCCCTCACATGAGATACCAGAGGTAGCATACTGTTGTTAAAACATCCTATAATCTTGACTTTTAGTCGTTATAATGATATACTAACGACTGTTATGAAACAAAAAAATACAGTGCGACGCACTTTGGCTACACTAGCCATAGCTGCCGCCACACTGCTCAAGACCGCTCAACCGGTCAACGCTGCTCCCCTCACCCTTTCTTTGGGAGTTGCGAATCTCAAACAAGCGACACAATCGTGTGTCACT
>CAZBMX010000132.1:0-3019 GCA_964493195.1 uncultured Pseudomonadales bacterium | reverse complement strand
ATAATGCTCGGGCAACTGAGTGTGAAGATAGGTCGAGGCCAGAATTAAGCGCTTTTTTTTGTGGTACAATCGCCTTCAATTACTTGGCTGGTACAGGTGGTCTTATTGGAATAGCTTTCGCCATCACGAGCCTAGCTGCAAGGGATGACAATCAAGCGCCACTCAAATATCACGACAGCATCGATTAGATTGCCTAAATATTTATTGCAGGCTACTCAAACTAGGTGACATTTTGTTTTTCCACCTGCTGCGCAATCCAGAAACTCCAAATTCCAGACAGAATAAAGAATAGTCCGCCAAAGACGAGCGCAAACGTTGTGCCTACAGAACCTGACTGGGGAATGCCACTCGCTGTGGAGGGTAGGCCACTCCGTGTTGCCGGTTGTGCAGTCGCAGAGGCAGTTGGGCTGGGCGAAGCAGCAGCAGTTGCAACTTTTGGCGTGGGGGTCGGGCTGGTGATAAGTGGCACAGGATTGCCAGATCCAAATGGCGTGGGGCTCGGCACCACAGCGGCTTGAGCCAGTTGATTCTCAGTGCCGGTGACGGTGAAAGTAATAGTTTCAGTGACGAGTTGTCCGGTGGTGGGATTGGTGTAGGAGTAAGTGACGGTATGCTCGCCAGGCTCGAGTTCGCGTTTAAGCGCCTCAAGATCAAGTGCGAAAGAACCATCCGGGCCGGCAGTAACTTGCTGCTTAATTTGTGTTTCTGAGTTGACCTCAATGTTAACGACTACGTTGGGTATTGCTGTGCCAGTTATGAGTGGAGAAGTAGTGTCGATAATCTGATGCTCGGTATTTGTCGTATCGATGATTGTTGTTTCTTCTTCCGGAACCAGTAGGTCTCCAAGCGCACCCCTTGGAGAAGTTGCTGACTCCGATGCAGTCGTAGCTTGACCTTGAGGCTCACTAAGCAGACCGCTGCTTGTAGCTGAAGGACTGGCAGAAGGAACTGATTCTCTTTCAGATACTTGAGTCGCGCTGATAGATGCCTCGGTTCCTTCTTCACCAAGCTGATTAGATCTACCATTGACACCTGCAACTGCTTGACCATACACGAGCGTTGGAACTGGCTGTGCCTCAGACACCGGTACCGATGTGCTGGCGGTTTGAGCAGTTTGTGCGCCTTGGACTGATATTGCAAGCTGTGTGGTGTCTGTAACTTCCGCATACGTTGAGCCATCTGGGGTGCGTGCGTTAGAGAGCGGCACTGCCCAACTGCCTGATTGTTTGACTAAAGAGGACAGTAATCCAGCACCTTCAAATGAGACGTATACAATCGCTCCATCTGCAGGTGTGCCAGACTCAGTCGTCACGGAGCCGTATATAGTCTTAGCGGCGGCGGGCGCACCGCTACGCTGTGCAGTTTCTATTGAGAAAGCTTGCCCATTGTTATCGTAATCCTCTCCTGAGGAACTGATGAGATAATAGTATCGGGTACTCGGTTGTAGGCCTCTGATCGTGATGTGATGAGTTTGGAACTGCGAAGTTTGGCTTGTGCCAAGTTGTGCACGATCGTCTGTTGAGACTTGGGCGTTTCGAGAGGAAGGGGTTTCTGCATCTGTGCCATATTTAACGGAACCCTCAGTAGCAGCATCCGTTAGATAAGTAACAGTAAAACTCGATTCGGTTACATTAGTAATTTTAATGCTTTTAGGGGTGGTTTGTGGTGTGGCGCGTGGAGCAAATACTCCCGTGCCTTGACTGAATAAAACACCGCCCGCGATCAAACCAAGTACAAGCACTCCAACACCAACGAACGTAGGAATGCGTTTATCCAGGACTTTTGCTTTTTGTTGACCAAAAACCTTGGGTTGTTGAATTGTAGCTGTGGCGGCAGCAACCGGAACAGAAACACCCTGAGTAGTTGGTTTAGGTATGCTAGTTTTACCGCCAAAAATGTTCATCTTGTGTCGATCCACAGCAACTAAACGCGCCGTATACTCGTATACATACTGTAGATAAAATCAGAGGTAAGTGCAACGCGAAAAAGAAGCGAATGAGTCAGGAGTTTGTGCTGATTCATAGTATATATTTGCACTACAAAGCATTTTGTGTTGAGGATGGAGTAGGTTGGGTAGTTGTACTACTCCCTGCATTGGGTGTGTCAGACGTTCCTGTTGGGCCATTTAAAATGGGGATGGAACTAGGTGACGGCGAGGGTGCAGTTCGACGAGTGCTCTTAGTGAATGAATTAATTTCTGCCTCTGGCGTATCGATTGTAACCACTCGTTGATTTCTGCCATCCTGACTGACAATTATTTTATAAATGGGAAATTTAGCGAGTTCTGTTTCGGAGTACTCACGTTTGGATTCAAGGTTATCAATGACTTCAGTACTGATACTCGGCGTTAGTGGCTTGGCCAACAATTGTAGTTTGGGTGAAACTCTGGTTTCTTTCTGTGATGTGACAATGCTGACACTTGTCCAAACAATAATTGAAACAAACAACAATACCAGAATTGCCAAGAAGTATTGATTATGGCGCAAACTAGCGATCTCGTGACGGATATCTTTCTGAATTTTTGGCATTATTTAGCTCCATAATAGGGCATGTTTACCAACAGTTGCGAGCGAAGTAGAGTCGTATCCCTGTCTTCACTCAGGCCAAAGCTGATGCTTTCGATAACGAACACTCTTCTGCTGGCGCGTAGGTTTTCGGCAAATTGACGAATAGTTGGATAGTCCCCAGTCACGTTAATGCGAGCGGTCACTGCTGAACGCTTGAGTTTTTCGAATGGCAATTCCCCTAGAATTGGCTTGGGCAGTTCAAGAATCGACATGTTTGTAATAACGACAGATGCGTCACTAGCCATTTTCTCAATCAGCTTGAGATCTCTCACAACGTCTGGATTATTCGGAATTGCATCCTCGAGTACGGATAATCGGTTCTCGACGGATAGGTACTCACTCTGTGCTGTGGACAGTGCGGCAATCTTTTGTCCAAGTTGGCGGTCGAGCTTTGTTTTGTCATCGATTTCTTTGATTAAATCGGACATGGTAATCAGCGTGGGGCGGATGGC
>CAZBMX010000131.1:0-3057 GCA_964493195.1 uncultured Pseudomonadales bacterium | reverse complement strand
AACGCGGGCCGCGCCAAATTGTCGCTGACACAGCACAGCTCGACTTAGCCACAGCGCGGATGATTTGGTCACCAGATAGTAGTGAAATCTTGCTGCTAACGGGTAACCGCTCACTTGTTCTGCAAGCAGGACAACTCAATAATCTCGCTAACCTACCAGATGTAAATTTCACTCGAAAACAACTACTTTCAGACTGGGAAGAAGAAATGTACCTGCGAGAACAAGAATTTTTAGCTCAATTTCCTGAGGAAATGATTGCCATCGCCACACAGAGCGCAAAGAATGTATATATTTCACCAGACAAAAAGCGGCTCCTGTATACAGCCATAGCTGCTGTTGTCATCCCTGATTCCATCGTTCCACCGTTGCCCGCAACCAATACACAACCAGAGGAACGGGATTTGCAACCTGGCGGCATCTATGTCTATGACCGTGAAGAGGACAAAAACTTTCGGTTGGGAACCGAGGCGACTGAATCAGCAACTGCGTCAACTTCTGCCACCACTGAGGCACTAATCAATCGGGGATAAAAACGACTGCTCAGCGCTGACTTATCACCACAATCTGCCACTGACAGCGCGTTGTTCCAAACCTTGCAAGCAACTGATTCAGGCAAACTCTTCCAAAACTTTTCTACTTATCACAGCTCGCTCTTTGTCAACAGCTATCAGTGGTATCCAAACTCACGACACCTACTGTACATACAGGACAATGCCATAAAAATTATGGAGTATGACGGTCAAAACCGCACCACACTTTACTCTGGTCCATTTGTAAATCGATTCCTCTATCCTTGGCCAGACGGCAGCAGACTACTCATTCAAACTAGTTTCAGTCCCGAAACACCTGCTAATTTGTACGCAATAGAACTAGACTAACCAGTCACGTTTCCAGAATTATTCGCTCATCTGAGTGAGATCAAAATCCACCCTGCTCAAAACGTATCTGTAGCAGTACAATACTCTGCACAGTGACGGAGAGTGGCTCAGATGGTAGAGCGCGCGGTTCGGAATCGCGAGGTCGCAGGTTCAAGTCCTGTCTCTCCGACAGACAAAGCTCCAAGATACTTCCTAAAACATCCCCCCAGAAAACATGGAAAGTGCGCCGAATGCATAATGTATAATGCCCCATGGCAAAGTCTCCGGCAACAGCAGAACAACTCAGAATAACAAACTCAGGCATTGAGCAAAACGCGCGGATAGAACATCCGGCAACACCCTTATTGCAGGCTGAAGCCACAGCCTTGTTCGATCTACTCTACAAACTACCATTAAAGAGTACTGACCAGAAGTACGCCTTTCAAGTGTGCGAGAGGGAGATTAACACGTTGCGTTTCGCACTGCAGGGTGGTTTTTTACCACAAAGCGAAGTAACTGCACGAATCAATTGGCTCTTGCAAGAGGTTATACCTGAATCTGGCAGCACCACGTGGTATGCAAATCTCTATCTTGTTGTTAAACGAGATGCACCTGAATACAAATCGCTTGTGGGTGGTGAGTGGCTTGCCTATATTCAAGACATCACTGACATTTTCTACCGCGCAACCGAGCTGGTCATCTATTACCGCTATTCAACCGACGGTGCTGCGCTACGGATGCTAGACCAAATTGTTCATGAGGCCATTGGCATCACTGAAGCAACAGCTCTGGGCGAAAAAAGTTTGCTGGAGTTGCTTGCTGACCCAGATCCAGCAAACGAAGTCATAGATTCTGCGGATGAAGACGACTTTAAATCTATTGACGACCAAACTGGAACACTCGCTGTCAGCACTGTACACTCAGCAGTTGCGGCAGAAGGTGGCCCCACCCAAGACGACCAAGACGATGATGCGTACTATGATATTGCACTCCAGCCACTGCTCATATCATTCACTCGTCTTGCGCTTGAGGCTTGGGAGAAATTCCCTCGCCTGATACGCGCACTGCGCCCCATTCACAATGTGATAATGCAGGCTTATGAGGAGTTACTTCTTAAGCCATATGAATATGCCGATCTCGTTGAAGAGTTCTTTTTATATTTTTCGGAGACTGAGTTTTTAACGAATCGAGAAAAACTGTCTGCAGCCAGACGTTTGGCGGCCGTTCTATCTGACGAAGAAGTGTTTAGCCTCATCAAGACTAGTGGAATGCTTCTAGTGCTCGCAGAAACAAGGCAGTTCAATCATGCAAGTGATCTACTATCAGATCCACAACTCATTTTAGAAATTTTTGAAGATTATGTGCCTTTAGGGAAGCTTATCGCAGCGTCTCTCCTGCACGGCAGAGATCATATCACTTGGCCTATGATGATCGCTCTGGCACAACGAAGAGCTCAGACCGTCTTACTTGATGAAGAAACGGGGGAAGCATCCGTCACTAGCTTAAGTACTCTGTTGCAGCAACTTTATGAGCAATACTTGCAAGCTGTTAAGCTGCTCACGTCGCAGGGAGTTCGAATCAACAGGAATACTCAACCAGATTTTGCGGCGGTTGTTGCAATCGGCCTTGCCGACCCAGAGCTCAGCAATCTGATTGAGTGCATTCAACACAAAGGCGCTAACACCTGGATGTTGGAAATTATTGAGCAAAGAATCAAAGTTGTGCTGCAGTCCATTTCACAGTTTGATAGCAGCACAAGTTTGATTCCTCAGCAATTTAGAACAATACTAGAAGTGCTCTTACGCCTCCGACTCGCACAAACAAAATCAAAAAAGACTAAGTAAGCTCACCGTTTCCTCCCCCACACTACCTCCATCGCACTCCCCACCTTCCCCCGAGTATCATTGTCCGACAACACCACCCCGAACTCCTTCAAGTGCGGAAACAACAGAAACGCAGCCTGGGCCGCCATCTCCATCCGATCCGCATAAATCTCTCGGAACATCTGGGCGAAAGACTCACGGTACCGCTTACCTTCATTCAGAAAGAGTCGCTGAAACGGCTTGGGCACCCACAGCCGCGAACTACCCTTGGTGAAAACCTTAAATTTGTCCTCCAGTTGATCCACACTAAAGTCCATGTGCCACACAAAGGAATCCACCCCCAAGTACCACGTAGAGCGCACAACGAGCGCATTGAG
>CAZBMX010000130.1:0-3062 GCA_964493195.1 uncultured Pseudomonadales bacterium | reverse complement strand
TGGGTATCAATTAGGGATGTGTAGCAAAGCAAAAATTTGGCATGCCAATGCTGGCTCTAGTGGCGGTGCGGGCTCACGTACGCAACACTACTACCAGACACGCAACAGACTACTCTTTTTTTGGACCTATGCATCATGGCGAGAACGACTTACCATCATTCGATGGATGACACAGCTCATTATTTCTGGTAAGTCCATAGAGCGCGTCGCCCTAGTTCATGCGATACTAAATCAGTATGGAAAAGAAACCAATCTCTAACAAACCAACCATTAGCGCACTTATCGTGGCCAAAGATGAGAGCGAAATGCTTGCTGCATGCCTCGGATGTTTGCGATGGTGTGACGAAGTCGTTCTGCTGGACTCTGGTTCATCTGATGACACAGTACAAATCGCAGAACGATTCGGTGCTCGAGTTATCCATATCAAGCATACTTCATTTGCTCGATTACGTGAGGAAGTACTGAAACACGCTAAATCTGAGTGGGTGTTTTATGTTGATGCTGATGAACGAGTACTTCCTAAGCTAGCAAAAGAGATTCAGGTTCATTCTGAGACCGACACAACTGTCGCCTTCCAGATAGAGCGTGCGAATGTCTTCTTCGGCAAACCATTTTCATATGGCGGCTGGGGAAATGAGTTCGTCACAAGAGTTTTCAAACGCACAGAGCTCATTGGATGGAGTGGAGACATTCATGAGAGCCCAGTTTTTAAGGGTTCTGTTTCTACTCTAAAAACACCATTAGTCCATCTTACACATAGAAACACACGAAGTGGTTTACTAAAGTCAGCAAGTTGGACATACATGGAAGCAAAAGCATTACACGCCGCCGGCGTTCCTCCAGTGACATTTTGGACTCTGGTTCGAAAAGGTGGTATGGAATTTATGAGACGGGCAATCCTTAAACGTGGTTATAGAGATGGTATGGAAGGCTTAGTAGAAGCTGTAATTCAGGCATGGAATCGAGTAATTGTCTATATTCAAGTATGGGAGTTGCAACAAAAACCTTCGATACAAGAAAAGTACGGTACGATCGAGTCCGAGATTGCTACACTATGGAAACAGGCATGAATGTGGTTGTCTACTCACCATATCTATCAACAGGCATTCTCGGTGGGGGTGAGAAACACATTCTCGAATTTGCACGTGTTGCAGCTCAAAGACATTCGGTTAAAATTGCGCTCAGCAAGAATGCTGCTAACTTTTCGGAAAGAGTTACTGAACTATCAAAAAAATTACACTTGTTTCTTGGTTGGTCTCCCACTGTGTTTGAGTTTATTGAGACACCATTGGGTACAAATGTTTCAGCAATTGAAAAGGTACTGTGGACCAGAAAGTTTGACTACTTGTATGCAGTAACGGATGGCAGCTTATTTTTTAGTTTGGCTCGAAAAAACAACCTCCACATTCAAATACCCTTTACTCAGAAAAAGTTACATCCTTTAGAGCGATTAAAGCTTATGAACTGGCAAGTAAAAAATGCGAACTCAAAGTTCACAAAGCAAATAGTAGAGCAGGCATGGCAAACAAAAATTGAGTTTGTGCAGTATCCGCTTATCAGAGTAGATGAATTTCCTGAAAGAATTAGAAAACAAGACATGATCTTAAGTGTGGGACGATTTTTTACCCATCTGCATAGCAAAAGGCAAGATGTCTTAATTCAAGCATTTAAATTGTTACAATCCCAACAAAATTTTAGAAACTGGAAGTTAGTGCTTTGTGGGCCAAACGATAACCCAGAATTTGTTCAACGATTGCGCCGTGCAGCTCAGGGTATGTCCGTAGAGTTCAAACATGACTTGGACAGAAAAGCTCTCGTGGAGCTTTTCTCACAAGCCCGAGTGTATTGGCACGCGGCAGGCTTTGAGCAGGATAGTCACATACATCCAGAGGCCGTTGAACACTTCGGCATCAGTATTGTAGAAGCTATGGCGGCTGGAGCAATACCTGTGGTAGTTGGTAAAGGTGGACCGGTAGAAATCTTGAGTGGTGACTTGAGCCAACTGCTGTGGCAGACCGTAGATTCATGTGTTCAGATAACGACCAACGTTATTGAGAATTCACAAAATGAAGAGCGGTTGAGAATGCTATGCACTGAGAGAGCACGTGACTTCTCCCAAGTCTCGTTTGAAAGATTGGTATGGCAGATGCTCTAAGAAGTCAATCTATTACCGCAGTAATTCCAAATTATTCGGGGGCACAACTTTTACCCAAGCATATTCCTGCGGTACTAGCTTGTTTACAAACTGGTGACGAGCTGATCATTGTTGATGATGCAAGTCCAGATGAGAGCGTTTTATGGTTGAAAAATAAATTCAATCTTTCTTTTGAATCAGCGTCACATCTTTCAGGCAAATGGAGCTTGGGAAAAAAAAGTGGCCCATGCAATGTACTTGTAAACGAAACAAACAGACGTTTTGGTGCCACATGCAACTATGGTGTGTCACAGAGTCAGAATGAACTAATATTTTTGATTAACTCTGACGTCTCACCACAATCAAATTGTAGGTATGAGCTAATTAAGTGGTTCACGTCCGCAGATGTGTTTGCTGTCGGCTGCCTAGAATATGAAAATAACGTTGGGGGAGAAGAAAGTGGTCAAAATGAGCTGTGGTTCGAAAAAGGAATATTCATGCACTCGAAATCGAGTTTGATGAAAACAGGGCCCACAGCTTGGGTAAGTGGAGGCAGCGGTATGTTCCGCAAGTCTGTTTGGAAAAAATTAGGTGGCTTCGATTTGTCTTTTGCACCTGCATACTGGGAAGACATAGATTTAAGCTTCAGGGCGCGAGCTACCGGTTATTCTGTGTTGTTTGATAGAGCTGCTGTTGTACTACATCAACATGAATCAACAAACAAACTGACTTTCAATGCCAAACAGCTACTCAACATGAGCTGGCGCAGTGCAGACCGCTTTGCAAAAAAACATGCAACTGCTACGCAATTATTTGAGTACTACTTTTGGAGACCCTATTGGTGGTGGCATAGGAGTAGGGAGCTGTGGTCACACTCTCCAAAATACCTTAAGAAGTAACTTTGGTTGCGAGACCCGTGATGGACTCG
>CAZBMX010000129.1:0-3062 GCA_964493195.1 uncultured Pseudomonadales bacterium | reverse complement strand
GGTTGGTTTACTCTCGGTTTGATTGCGAGCATTGTATTCTGTAGTAAAAAAAGACTGACAGCGCAGGAACAGTTTTTTCAGCTTCTGTTCCTCATCAATGTCGGTTTCATTATCACTACTTCTGAAGAGTATTCTTATCACGGTTGGTATAACTACATGCTTTTCCCACTGTTTGCCATAGCACTTGCCGATCTAGCACGACAGATCCATTCAGGCAATACGGTGCTTGGAGCAATTAGCTGGATTCTGTTGTTGCCGACAACAAGCAACATATTTACCCAACTACACTTGCGTGACATGCTTTCAAACCTTCACATCAGGCTACTGTATCTATTAGGTTTTATTCCTCTGTTTGGACAAGAACTGCTGCAATCTTCAAAAATTGGGAAAGTGGCTGCAGTTACACTGGCATGTCTGCTAGTAGTAATCAACTGCATTTCTGTTCTCAGCATCACCGAGCTTTCTGTGCGTGAAGCAAACAACCACTATTTCTTCGTTCAACCTCATAACGACGTGCGATAAACCAAATCCCCCAAATCACTCATACCGCAAGGCATCAAGCGCGCTGATTTTTGTGGCACGTCTTGCAGGATAAATGCCGGTAAACACCCCAACAACCAATGAGAGCACAAAAATGAAGGTGACGAACGTCGCCGGCAGATACGAAACGTCAATATACCCAATGCCCTTACTGATCGACACAGCACTCAAAGCCAATCCAAGCAACTCACTACTCAGTGAGCCGAGCAGAATGCCCAGAATGCCACCAAAAAATCCCATCACTAATGACTCTGTTAGAAACAGCTCACGCACTTCATTTGAGCGCATCCCCATTGCCTTCATGAGGCCAACTTCGCGGGTGCGCTCCAGCAACGATACGGTCAATGTATTGAACATACCCAACGCTGCAATAGATAGTGCCACAAATCCTAGAATTGCCAGAATAATTCTAGCGGTGCCGAACAGCTTATCAATCTGGTTTACCGTGTCTGCAACTGACCGTGTAGAGAATCCCAGTGCCTCCACTTGTTTGCGTGCTTCAACAAGATTGTCAGAGGAATCAGCAACAATCTTCAGCTGCGAGAATTGGGTTATGCCAAGCAGGCGCAAATCAACGAATGGCACATAGAAAAATGGTGACTTCTCGTCTGGCACGACGCCAACAATTGTGTACTCTTCTGGAATCGACTCTACTTTTTCACCTGGTTTATTGAGCAAATCTCCCACTACTACGAAAGATGCAGAAAATGCCTTACCAACAGCTTCTTCCTCAGGTAAGTTGAGAATCTGCAGCATCGCACGGTTAACCACAGCTAACCGTTTTGCACCTGATCCTAGACTTACTTTGACAATCTCTTCAGCTCTAGTTGCAGCTGACTCAGATGCAATCTCGATCCAATCGCCTTGGCTGGTGGTATCGGCACTCGCAATTGCAACTCCAGCGGTAACAACATCGCCCTCCTCCGCAAGCTCGTCTCCAGATTCCACTGTCTCTTCGGCCAGGGCTAACAACACATTGGCATCTGCTTCTTCTGTGGTGACACCAAGCACCTGTCCTACCGGGTCAGAAGGCGCTAAAACAGTGTGTAAACTCAAGTTGCGCAGCGCTGTGAAACCAGTAGCAATGAGCTGTTCACCGGTATCCGTTTTTGCCAGGACAAACTTGCCATCGATACACTCAGGTGCAACACCTTCGCATGACTGAGCCAGCCAGATTGGAAAATCTGCCTTGATCCAAGGTGCATAATTGTCATTTTCGTACTGCAGCTTCATTTCACTCGCTTCGGGATACATTTCCCCCCACACTCGTGCCCCCTGCTGAGTGCCGTAGCCCCGACGAGTAAATCCGATCAGCGATGCTTTACTGGTTGGATTTGCCCGAACCTTCAGCATCTCATCTGGATGAATTGAGAACTCAACGGGAAGCTCAACGTCTGGCGTGAGGGCATACTCACCGTCATAGTACTCATCGGCTACCCCCGCTACACGAGGAGCTATAGTTGTAACCGCAAGTTCATTGGAGTCGAATAAATCACCCCGAACCGGCTGAACAGCTGAGCGCTTGAGGAAATTAGAGGTCACCCCATACACAGCCATATCGCTGACTGAGTTTTGATACTCCACACGCGCTACTATTGCTATCATAGGCAGTGTTTCTTCAATATGTTCGAAGTCAGCAAACTTAGCAATTGTTTCGTCGGTAATTGTCTCCTTACTACCAGGTTGCGTCGAAACGTCAGCTTGTTGTAGTTCATCAAGTCGAGCAACGCGTGAAATAACCAACTCTTGTAGTCCAAAACCAATTGAAACCAAAAACACAATTGCACCTATACCAATTGCCATACCACCCACTGTGATCATTGCTCTTGATCGCTTAAACAGCATGTTCTTCACTGCCAGATCAATTAAACTCACTCGGTTGATGGTTCTTTCTTGCTTGGTTGAAAGTAACACAATTTTCTTGTATGCAACCGCTGCGGACTTCATGACAGGCTCACCTACTCGTGCAGGGAAAAATCTGCTTGAGAACACCTTGTTGATCAACCCATTGGTCAGGTAAACCATCAACAATCCGGTAAATGTAAGTGTTTGCCAAAACCAGACAACAATAAATGAGCGAATAAACTCCGCTGCTTCCTTGTAAAAAGCTGCCGAAAACAGTTTTTTACATGCAGCAAGCAATCCAGATAGTTTTTGTCTTATTTTTGGTAGCATACCAATTAGTCATCCAAGTGCTCAACGGAGATACGCGGTTCAATCCTGTTTCGTTTTCGCTTTGTATGAATCTTATCTACTTCTGGCAAGACTGATGGTACTGATTGATCCACCACTTCCGGCTGCTTAGGAGCATCACCCGACTTCTCGTGAATCCTGAGTGCAGCACCGATACCAAGAGCACCACGCTTGTGTTGACCTTGCGAGGAACTCAATAATTCATGAATCTGCGAATCATCAAAAATTGAGTCTATCTGACCATCCAGTATTTTGATAGCGCTGTTTGCATACTTTAAATACTCAAGGTCATGAGTCACCATTACCACAGTTTTCTGTTCATTCTTGTT
>CAZBMX010000128.1:0-3135 GCA_964493195.1 uncultured Pseudomonadales bacterium | reverse complement strand
TCCTAAAGATGTCAAAGAGCTGGCGCATTATTCCGAACAGGTGGGCGAGGGCGATAACTTATTCATTAAGATTAATGAGCTAAACACGGGCAGGATTCCTCGGTTGATGGAAGAGTTTGCAAAGGATCTAGGTGGTTGGAGCGGAAAACACGTTGGAGTTTTAGGACTTTCGTTCAAGCCAAACACAGATGATATGCGTGAGGCACCGAGTTTATATGTGGTGCCAAATCTCTTGGCAGCGGGAGCAACAGTTCGAGCGTATGATCCAAAGGCACTTTCTACTGCTCCGTCAGTAATTGCAGCACATCAAAACTTACAGTTTGTGCAAAGTATCAGTGAAGCATGCACGCAGGCAGATGTTATCATGCTATTAATTGAGTGGCCAGAGTTTGTCTCTCATGATTACAGTAAGTACAAGAAAACTACTCCTCAGTGGTTCATAGATACGCGGAATCAGTTTTCACCGCAAGTCGTTGCTGATTGGGGATTCTCGTATAGAGGGATAGGCAGAGGTGCGTGAGACAATTCTAATAACTGGTGGCACAGGATTTGTAGGTACACACTTGGCTAAGCAGTTGGTAAAAGGTGGGAGTAGCATTCACGTTACTTCGCTGGCTGGTACTTCAGGTTCTGCACCGGGCATCACTGTGCATTCTCTTGATCTAAGTGATCCAGTAGCGACTCGGAAACTTTTCGCGCAGTTGCAGCCAACTCAGATTTACCACCTAGCTTCCATCGCGGCAGTTGGTTCAAGTTACGATCAAGCCGACGCTGTATTGACAAACAATACCCGTTTGCAACTCTCTGTGCTCAACGCAATAGTTGCAGAGGTACCTACGGCACGTCTATTGCATGTTAGTTCGGCGGAAGTGTATGGCACGAGCCTTCCGGAGGAGTTGCCAATTGATGAACGACACCCTCTGAGACCAGTGAACCCTTACGGTGTATCAAAAGCGACGCAAGATTTACTCACGGGCTCATACGCACAGAGTTTCGATGTAGCCGCTGTTCGTGTCCGCCCATTTAATCACATTGGAGCAGGTCAAAGCACAGCATTTGCCGTGCCAGCATTTGCCAAACAACTTGTTGCGATCGAGCGCGGAGCAGAACCTGTGCTCAAAGTTGGTAACTTGCATGCGATTCGGGACTTTACCGATGTTGAAGACATCGTGCGCGCATATCAACAGCTGATGGAGATGGGTGAACCAGGTGACATATACAACATAGGCTCTGGCGTTGGCTATAGCATGCAAGACGTGTTAAATCAGATGGTAACAGTTTTAGATACACCAGTTGATATTCAAATTGATCCAGAAAGATTGAGGCCTCTTGATATTCCAGTCATGGTAGCGAATAATGCTAAGGTACGTGACATCGGATGGGAACCAACCATACCACTAGAGGAATCGCTTCGCCGTATTATTGAATATTGGAGATCACAACCATGAAGAAGGCATTTATCACTGGGATAACTGGTCAAGATGGCTCGTACTTGGCTGAACTATTGTTGCAAAAAGGGTATCAGGTTTTTGGTCTCACTCGCAGAACTAGTACTCAAAACTATGCTCGAATTGAGCACATCATGCATGATCCCAATCTTGAGCTCATCTCGGGTG
Organism: uncultured Pseudomonadales bacterium; assembly: GCA_964493195.1. Lineage (GTDB taxonomy): Bacteria > Patescibacteriota > Microgenomatia > UBA1400 > PJMF01 > CAZBMX01. Next base: position 1,519 of record CAZBMX010000128.1, on the reverse strand, counting down.
ATTTAATCGATCAACACTCTATAACCTTTGCTATCCAAGATATTCAACCAGATGAAGTGTACAATCTCGCAGCTCAATCATTTGTGCAAGCTAGTTGGGATCAACCAGTTTTGACAGGTGAGTTTACTGCTCTTGGCGTGGTTAGAGTACTCGAGGCGCTTCGCCTTGCCTGTCCTGATGCGAAGTTTTATCAGGCAAGTTCAAGTGAGATGTTCGGCAAAGTTCAGGAGGTGCCGCAAACTGAGAACACGCCTTTCTATCCACGATCACCATATGGGGTGGCAAAGGTCTACGGACATTGGATCACAGTAAATTATCGTGAGTCGTTTGATATGTTTGCAGTCTCGGGGATATTGTTCAATCATGAATCACCTCGCCGCGGTCTTGAGTTTGTGACGAGGAAAATTGCGAATGCTGTTGCCCGAGTTAAACTAGGCAAACAACCTCATGTCGAATTAGGTAATTTAGACGCAAAACGAGACTGGGGGTATGCAAAAGATTATGTTGAAGCAATGTGGCTTATGCTGCAACAAGAACAGCCAGAAGATTTCGTTATTGCTACGGGTGAAACCCACTCGGTCCGGGAATTTTTGGAATTGGCATGTGAATCAGCAGGAATCTCTGATTGGAAGAGCATCTACAAACACAATCCCAAATTTGATCGGCCCGCTGAGGTTGATTTACTCATCGGTGATGCTGGTAAAGCTAAAAGAATGCTCGGATGGCAGCCAACAGTGACCTTTTCCGAACTTGTTAGCCTTATGGTACAAGCGGAAATTGAATTAGAAAGCCAGACTGTTTCATGAACGCACGCAATACGGCAATAATCATCATTCCTACTTTCAATGAGCGCGAGAACATTTCTAAAGTGATTCCCTTGCTACTAGAGGAACGAGAGAAAGTCAAAAAAACGTGGGATTTACAAGTGCTTGTTGTTGATGACACATCCCCAGACAAGACATATGAGGTTGTAAAGGAGTTAGTTAAAAAACATCAAGGTGTTGTACATTTGCTAGTAAATCCTTCAAAATCCGGCCTGGGCGGCGCTTACCTAAAAGGCATGGCGAAAGCGTTTGACGAACTGAATGCGGATGTGGTGTTTGAGTTTGATGCAGATTTGTCGCACGACCCAACAAAAATTCCATTGTTTTTGCATGCACTTGATACTGGTGCAGACCTTGTGTTAGGCTCGCGTTATATTGCTGGTGGATCTATCCCTCAGGATTGGGGGTTGCATCGCAAATTCCTTAGTATCGTGGGCAACATAGTCATTGCACTCGTGTTTACCAATTTCTCTGTTCGCGACTGGACAAGTGGATATCGGGCAATTACAAAGTCTGTGTACGAAGCGGTACATCCCGATTTGCACTCAGAGCGTTTCTCGGGGTATACATTCCAGATTGGTTTTTTGCATACGGCTATTAGAAAAGGGTTCAAAGTGGTTGAAGTGCCATTCCACTTTGTAGATCGAACGATTGGTACGTCCAAGATTGGGCCTGAGTATATCAAAACTAATTTA
>CAZBMX010000127.1:0-3145 GCA_964493195.1 uncultured Pseudomonadales bacterium | reverse complement strand
CTTTGTAAGAATCAAAATCCAAGTTGGAAATCTGCATCTTAAATGGTTTGGTTGGATCACCCTTCGGTGCAGGGACCGTTTTAATGATTTGCTGAAAAACAGGCTCTAAAGTGGCGGATGCATTCCAATCAGCGGGCAAATGATCCCACGCCTTGCCCTCACGACCAATGGCATACAGCACTGGAAATTCTAAATGGTTTGGGTCTATTGCAACTTCTAGAAATAACTCTTCAACTTCTTGCAACACACGCTCCGGCTCAGCATCTTTGCGGTCAATTTTATTAACTACCACAATAATGGGCATTTCTTGACGGAGTGCCTGTTCTAACACAAACCGTGTCTGGGGTAATGGACCTTCAGCTGCATCGACGATCAGGAGAGCTCCATCTGCCATACTAATCACTCGCTCCACTTCACCACTAAAATCAGCATGTCCCGGTGTATCTATGATATTAATTTTATAGTCTGCATAAAAAACTGCTGTGTTCTTTGCCAAAATGGTGATGCCACGTTCACGCTCTAAGTCATTGCTATCTAAAATTGTGGTTTGGGACATTTCAGCTTGGTTATCACGAAAGGTATGAGTTTGTTTCAACATACCATCTACCAAAGTTGTTTTGCCGTGGTCTACATGCGCAATAATAGCTATGTTGCGGATCTGCATAGGACAGTTCTGTTGGTTACTTCTAACATCAGGCGAGGAGTTCGTGAGAAAGTTAAAAGACTGATACTCGCTTCAGAGAAATAGAGGCGAAGTTTGTATTATAGCAAATTTAGAACCAATTTTGTAGTGTGAGAGAACTTATTTGACCTACACCAAAATAAATTTATTCGAATTTTGAATAAAATGCCAAAAAATCAGTCACCGTACGAGTCAAAACTGCGTTAACTTTCTGAAGAAGTGCGTCTTTAGAAAATTGTGCGATAAGGTACTCAAAGATTGCGTCTGGTTTCGTTAGCTTTGAGACCTCTTGTTGTTGCTTAATTGTTAATTCACGTGACAATTCGAGTGTCAGTTCTTTACTCGCAATATCCAGAATGCTTTCCTTTGCTCTGATAACAACTGGATGATCTTTTGCCAGGTCAGCAAACAAGTGTGTAAACAGTTCATCAACCGAAATTCTTGACCTCATGATTTACCCCACAATCCTGAAAAGATCATTTTAATACTATTGCTACGAAATGCGCGCCTATATGATTGCCAAGTGTCCCAGTCTTGCTGACCACTATCAGCGTGTGATTTCAAACCCGGTTTCTGCAACTCACTTTTAATTTGAATTGCGGTTGCACCAAGAATCCAACCTGCAAATGGGATCACTATTGACCCCAGACACAACAGGTCTCTCACTTTAATTCCTACCAGCTGCAAGTCAAAGTTCAAGTCCCCTATTGCATCTACAACGGACAATGCCGCCGAAGTTGTACCCAGACATGCACCTGAGAGAAGGGCAAGTGCAAATAAAATGACTGAAACATAGTTAACTCCACTAGTCATTTCTGCTTGTAGTGCACTAGAACGAATAGTGTGCCACTGCTTCACAACTGAATCGAGTAAATCAATTTTTGTCTCAGTCAATTCGCTTCTAGTTATTGTCGGTGTCAGCAGGTTTTGACTTAGTGCAGCAAGCTCATGGAGTGTTGAAACTGGTAAAAAAAGATCGATATCGTTTAATAATTTGTCAGGACTGATTAATAAATGTGACCCCATGAAAATGTCACTGTGGTTTCTTTTTCCTGGTTGATTGTAGTACCGATCTGCAGTAACTAGAAGCCGCATAAAAACTGAATCAACACGACCAATCTTGATTTTCAGATCTGGATACTTTGCTGCAACGAGCGAATATACTTGGTTTCCTTTCTCATCGGGCTCAAGTGAAATTTCTACAGTACTACGTTCGTGCGTTACTAAAACACTACCTGAATCATATCGAGTAATTTTTCCCTCATGCGCTTGATCATAATTGACGTAGTTTACAGGCTGCGTGCTTGCCAGATTACGAAACTCAGCTAATGCCGCTTCATCAACATGTATGTACACCTTGTAACCCCGCTGATCGTAGAGCCACATCTCACCAGTCTCGGTCTGACTACGCATCAACGACCGTTCTAGCTCATGCCAATCAACCCAAAGGGAAGTAACATCATTCTTCTGCGCAGGATTGGCAAAAATACACTCAAATACATGCTCTTGCATGCCTGGTGGCCCAACAATCCGCTGAAAAACACATGCCAGAGGAGTTCTTCTGCAATCAACGCTGAGTCCTGATCCAGACTCATTGATATGCCGCTCTTGCCAGACTACTTCTTGGTATGCAGGACTTGGTTTATCAGAAAATTCTGGCATAGAAAAAGCGCACACTATGCAATAGTTATCCTATCTGACAAGTACACATCTTGTACTGCCCGTATCATACTTACCCCTTCAGCAAATGGTCGCTTAAAAACCTTTCGCCCCATGATCAAGCCACTACCACCGCCCCGTTTGTTAATTACAGCAGTACGCACAGCATCCGCTAGATCATGAGCGCCACTGCTTTCACCTCCTGAATTGATTAGGCCAATCTTGCCCATGTACGCATGTGCTACCTGATATCGGACTAGGTCAATGGGGTTGTCTGTTAACAAGTTATCATACATTTCCTCGGTGTATTTACTAAATGTAAGTGCTGAGAATCCACGCAGTGCGCTCGGCATTTTTTGTTTCACAATGTCTGCTCCCATCGTCACACCAATGTGAATTGCCTGTGCAGTGATATCAACTGCGTCACTATAGTCACCAGTATTGTTTTTGTATGTTGAACTCCTGGGATAACACCAAAGAATCGTGGCAAGTCCGAGTTCATGAGCTTGTGCAAAAGCTGCACTGATCTCTTGAATTTGCCGATGCGATTCAGGTGATCCAAAATACACCGTTGCACCTATTGCAACAGCTCCAAGTTCTTTTGCTTGCTTGACGCTAGCAAACATTATCTGGTCTATTTTCTCAGGTAACGTGAGGTGTTCACTGTGATTCAGCTTCACAATAAATGGGATACTGGATGCATACTTTTTTGACAAAAGAGCTAAAACACCCAAATTTGATGCAACGCCCGAACACTCTGCCTCGACAGCCAACCGCACAATTGTTTCGGGGTCAAAAAAACTG
>CAZBMX010000126.1:0-3149 GCA_964493195.1 uncultured Pseudomonadales bacterium | reverse complement strand
CGTTATGCCGTTTGCCCTAACTGGTGCCCAGCAAAGAGCGCTGGCGGATATCTTAAATGATTTGGCTCGGCCACACGCCATGAACCGACTGTTGGTGGGAGATGTGGGATCTGGCAAAACTATCGTCGCATTTATTGCTCTCGAGGCCATGGTGCGCGCTGGCGTCCACGCCGTGTTGATCGCGCCGACACATATTTTGGCGCAGCAGCACGCACAAAAGTTTGCCCAACAGTTTCCCGATCTGCGCCTACGCTTGGTCACTGGCAAGACACAGCAGGAGCACAGCAGTGAACCCACCTGCTTTATCGGAACTCACGCGGTACTGCACCGCTGGCAAGAGCTGTCCGCGAACCGACCAATTGGCTTGGTTGTGTTTGATGAACAACATCGATTCGGTGTAGCACAACGCTCGGAATTGTTTGCCCACACCCAACAAACGACGCCCCACCGCCTGACTATGACCGCTACCCCCATTCCAAGAAGCTTGGTGCTAACGATTTTTTCACATTTGTCACTCTCTGTGATAGACGAACTGCCCGCCAACCGTTTGCCTACCAAAACTTGGCTCCTCCCTGAGAAGAAACGCGCTGAGTTTCACGGCTGGCTGCTGGAACAGATCCAGGAGGGCAAGACTCGTGAAAAGCCTTTCCAAGCAATCGTGGTGTGCCCTTTCATTGATAAATCAGAACAAGAAAGTCATGAACACATCCCAGCAGCAATTGAGCGGTTCGCCGAGCTCTCGCAGTGGGGCAACCAACAACAGTTGGTAGTGTCGCTTCTGCACAGCCAACTCCCTGCAGCCCAAAAAGAGAAAACTATCAAGGCACTGTTTGCCGGCACAATTGATGTGCTGGTAACTACCCCAATTGTGGAAGTAGGTGTTGACATTCCGCAAGCAAGTGCGATTGTGATCGAGGCAGCCGAACGATTTGGCCTCGCAAGTCTGCATCAACTGAGGGGCAGAGTAGGCCGGGCTGGCCAGCAGGGGTATTGTATTCTATTCCGCTCACCAGGTTCGCCGAGCACACCCAACCAGCGGTTGACCGCCTTCACCCAAACAACCAGTGGTCAAGAACTAGCCGACCTTGACTTGCAGTTCCGTGGTCCAGGGGATTTGTTCGGTACCCAGCAAAGTGGATTTGATCATCTGCAGTTTGCCAGCTGGACCAACTATGCATTGATTGCCAAAGCGAAACACATTGCAGACCAGCTACCAGACGACTGGAAGTCTTTTTTTGACGTGAATGCTACAGGACGTGAGGTTACTTTGCTGGCAAACTGACCTAATCAGGTGATTCGATCACTTCTAAGCTAAATAATTAATTTATCTTGTTGGTTTTTCAATCCTTTTGTGCTATCATATGCCCTTCTGGTTACCAGAACTACATAGTAGATACGTATAAACTATTACTTCAGGGCGATGAGCCCATGCCACTACCACCGGTCACAGTCATCATCCCCGTCAAAAATGAAGAGCGGTCACTCACTCCGCTGATTTCTCGTATCGATGCCGCATTGACCGCCCGCGAAATCAAGTACTCCATTGTCGTGATCGATGACAACTCGACAGACAACACCCAAGCAGTGCTGCGCAAACTGGCAAAAACATTTCCCCTAACCTGGCATGTTAAACAGGGCACTCCAGGCAAAGCGTTTTCGATTCTGGAAGGCGCAAAACATGCCCATACGCCGTATGTGGCCATGATTGATGCTGATTTGCAGTATCCCCCTGAAGTCATTCCAGACATGTTGCAGCTTACCCAACAGTACGGTGTCGTCGTAGCCAAGCGCCACATCCACGAAGAGGGCACACTGCGCAAACTGACCAGCATGGGATTCCGTTTTTTGTTTGGCAAAGTGCTGTTCGGACTCAATGTCGATGTCCAATCCGGACTCAAAGTCTTCCGTCGCGACATCTTGCGTCACATCCGCATAGAGGACGTAGGACCCTGGACTTTAGATATCCCGTTGCTCAATACCGCGCTTGAACTGGGCTACACCATTGGTGAAGTTGAGATCGAGTTTGCAGCCAGAGAGTTTGGCGAATCAAAAATTCAACTGTTCCAAAGCATCCGCGAGATAGGTGGTCATGCCATTTCGTACCGGCTCAAGCAACGGCCGCCACTACAAATTCCGCCCACTTCTCCAAACTCGATGACTGGCGCTGGCGTGATTCTCAAGAAAACACAGTTCGTCACCCACACCACACTTGAGCACGAAAACTCAGCAGTTTTTACCATTACGCCAAAACAGCGGGCAACCGTGATCGGCATCGTGCTGCTCGTGGCAATTGGTGTCGTGTTCAATCCACTTTGGACTGCCCAGGTCGTGGTAGCCATTTTGAGCACTATTTACTTTATTGATGTGGTGTTTAATCTGTTCCTGATCGTGCGCAGCTTGCGCCATCCGCCAGAAATTTCGATAACTGATTCAGAACTTGCCAAACTCAAAGACAAAGACTTGCCAATGTACTCAATTCTTTGTCCGCTCTACAAAGAAGCTCACGTGTTGCCCATGTTTTTGGAATCCATCAGCAAACTGGATTGGCCAAAACACAAACTCGAAGTGCTGCTCCTACTTGAAAAGGATGACCGGGCCACCGTCGAGGCAGCCTATGCCATGGATCTACCCAAGTACGTCAAAATTTTAGTTGTTCCCGATTCACAACCAAAAACCAAACCAAAAGCCTGCAACTTCGGCCTCAATCATGCCAAGGGTGAGTACCTGGTCATCTTTGATGCTGAGGACATTCCTGATCCGCTCCAACTCAAAAAAGTGTACGCAGCATTTCAGCAGGTGCCAGCCAATATTCGCTGCATCCAAGCCAAGCTCAATTACTTCAATCCCAATCAAAACTTGCTCACCCGCTTTTTCACTTCTGAGTACTCACTGTGGTTTGATGTCATTCTGACTGGCCTGCAATCCATCAACACCACCATTCCGCTTGGAGGTACCAGCAACCACTTCCGCACGCAGGATCTGCTCGAGCTCAAAGGATGGGATCCATTCAACGTTACCGAAGACGCAGATTTGGGTATTCGTTTATTCAAGCGTGGTGCCAAAACTGCCATCATCGACTCGATCACGCTGGAAGAAGCAAACAGCAACTGGGGCAATTGGCTGCGTCAACGCTCACGTTGGATCAAGGG
>CAZBMX010000125.1:0-3153 GCA_964493195.1 uncultured Pseudomonadales bacterium | reverse complement strand
TCTTTATTATTTAAAAATAACACCACATATGCATCAGGGATAGTGCTGCCTGTCACTGTAAGTTCGGTATCAGTGAGCACGCTGCTGTCTTGCGGATTGTGTATGCTGATGACTGAACTTGCTTCAACTTCTGGTGAGGGTGTTGCTGTCACGACGTCTTGCAACGTAGTGGTTGGATTGGTGTTGATGCTACTACGAAATCGATAGACTCCGTAGGTGATGATGAGACCTAACGTGAGCCCGATCAGAACTGAGATCAGGATTTCTTTTTGCATAGAAAGCGGGTTTATTATACAGGAGGATGCTGATTTTCAAAACGCAAAGCCTATCGAGACTTGCACGTTTGGTAGCGTAACAATGATGGTTGGTGGGGGATTGTATTGATGTATGCAGGAGTTGCGCGAGGATGGAGAAGGAGCCCTCGTCTGCCGAATAGGTATGGCTAAACAACTGCTATAATGACCCCGACACCGAAAGCTGCAGAAGATTACTTTCGCGCATAACAAGGAGGCACACTCATGACGATTACTTATTTGGGACACTCAGCATTCAAGCTCAAAGGAAAAGTAGGTACGGTTGTGACAGATCCATATGAAGACTCAATTGGATTAAGTATGTCAAAGACTAGCGCTGATATGGTCACTGTTTCTCATCAACATGCTGATCATAATGCAGTGTCAAAAATTTCAGCAACAGTACGTAGAGATAAACCTTTTATAGTCAACCAGCCCGGTGAGTACGAGGTTGGTGGCATATCTGTATTCGGTGTTGAGACTTTCCACGATGACGTTGTAGGTGAGCAGAGGGGTAAAAATATTGTGTTTACCATATTAATTGATGGTGTTAGAGTGTGCCACTTGGGTGATTTGGGACATGAGCTCACCAGTGAGCAAATCGATGCGATTGGTAGTGTGGATGTATTGCTCTGTCCTGTTGGTGGTGTATTTACAATTGATCCGGATCAGGCAGTCAAGACTTTACGCACAATCGAGCCGAGTATCGTTATTCCCATGCACTACAAAACTGATCAGCATGATGCGGCAACATTTGGCAATCTTAAGACATTGACGGATTTTTGTAGTGAGTATGGATTAGAGCCACAACCAGTAGCGAAAGTTGAGGTGACACCTGGCTCCCTTCCAGAGGAAACAGAGTTGGTTATTTTGGCCCGAGAATAGAGTAATAGCAGAAACAGCGAAACACAATGGCACAACAAGGTAGAATCCCACCACGAGACATAGATGCGGAGAAGTCAGTACTGGGAGCGATCTTGATAGATCAAGATGCTATTGTGCAAGTTGATGACTTGTTATCTCCCGAGAGTTTTTATCAGGAGTCTCATCAAGTTATTTTTGAGGCTATGGAGGCGTTGTACGAAAAACGCCAGCCTATAGATGTAGTGACCTTGACCAACCAGCTCAAGAAGATGAAACAGTTAGTTGGGGCTGGTGGAGCAGCTTACATTGCTGAGTTGTCGAACTCAGTTTCAACTGCAGCTAATGTTGAACACTATGCCAAGATAGTTTCTGATGCCTCAATTAAGCGTCGGATGATTTCAATGGCTGCAGAAGTGACTGATTTGGCTTTTGATGAAGGCAAAGAAGTCAATGACATTTTGGATCAAGCGGAGCAACATGTGTTCAGTTTGTCCCAGAAACAAAACAACAAGTCGTTTATTCCGATCAAAGATACACTTGTCGAAAGTTTCGAGCGTCTAGATGAACTTCAGCGAAACGGTGGCGAGATACGGGGGATGCCTACAGGCTTTGCGGATATTGACGCAATCTTGGCAGGTTTCCAAAAGTCAAACTTGATTATTCTGGCAGCCCGACCTGGAATTGGAAAAACGGCATTTGCATTGAACGTTATGCATCATCTGAGTGTGGTGGAAAAAAAGCGGGTGGGGTACTTCTCGTTAGAAATGAGTCGAGAAGAATTGGTGGACCGATTACTAGTTGCACAGGCAGATATTGACGCATGGCGTCTGAAAACAGGGCGTTTGGATCAGCAGGATTTCCTGAAGCTCTCTGATGCTATGGGTGTGTTAGCGGATGCCGGTATCTTTATTGATGATTCTCCCGGTATGACTATTTTTGAAATGCGTACTCGGGCGCGCCGCTTGATGACCGAGCATAAGATTGACATGCTAGTAGTAGATTACTTACAACTAGCCCAGGGACGAACTAAAGACAATCGTGTCCAAGAAGTAGCTGAGATTTCTCAGGGTCTCAAGAATATTGCGCGTGAGCTTAAGATTCCCGTTTTAGCGCTTTCTCAACTGTCTCGCGCCATTGAAAGTCGTGGTGAAAAAATTCCCCAACTATCTGACCTGCGCGAGTCTGGTTCGATTGAACAAGACGCTGACGTAGTTATGTTTTTATATCGTAAAGATGATGATATTCGAGAATCTGTAAGTTTAAAAATTGCCAAGCACCGCAATGGTGGCCTGGGTGATATTGACTTATACTTCAGGGGTGAGCGGACGCGCTTCTACGGCATGGAAACTCGGCGGCAATAGGCTGGCGTTTTAAGCAGGAGAAGTAGAGTATCCGAATAGCAGATAGATTAATCCGCCCGATAGAGCTAAGAAGATCACCAGAAATCCCAGGTTCGACTTGAGGCTTTTGAGTGATTGTTCTGGATCGTGCGAGTCACTACTCAAGATAATGACGAGTGCCACTACTACCCAAATAGCACCACGCAACACCACTGACCAGATGCTATTGGGCGAAAACAATGACGTCACCAGTGGCTGCAGGCTCTCAAGCAGACTATCCATAATGTTGTAACCCACTATGCAGTAAATTTTGAAAAAAATCAATCCTTTTGCAGGACCACCAGGCAAAAGTGCAACTCAACGGCGCATATCCAGTTTTCTGATTTTGTGCGGTATAATAACCACCGTGCTGCCGTGGTGGCGGAATGGTATACGCGTGAGTCTCAAAAACTCATGGTCGCAAGGCCTTGTGGGTTCGACTCCCACCCACGGCACATGTCCTAAAATCCAGCTTATGCTGGATTTTTTGTAACCAATCAAGTAAAACAACACTTGAATATTGACATATTTGATCACTTGTAGTAACATATAGTCATGTTTAGCACAAATCCGAACATCAAAGCGTACACCCCAGAACAGGTAGCAGAAATGCTGCA
>CAZBMX010000124.1:0-3205 GCA_964493195.1 uncultured Pseudomonadales bacterium | reverse complement strand
TCCACGCAGCCATCATGTCTGGAGTCACCATAAAATCCCGCGCCAGGTTTTCTCCTGCCCGCCGGTACGTATAACCAACGTCTTTGATGAAATCCCACGGCTCCCTACCGGAGGGTGACGTGTGCGCCCAATACTGCTTGGCAAACATATCAGCTGCTTTAGCCCGCGCAGCCTGAGTGAGCTTTGGGTTGGCAGCCAATGCCCCCAATCCAGACTTCTGGCGCTCTGCGTTGGTTTGCGCAACCACTTGATCAACTGAAATATCTGAAGCGTATCCAAGCACCAACCCCAAATCGCGCTGCACGGCTGTGGGATACCGAACTAATCCAAAACACAGGACGGCGATGGCACCCAGCACCAAAAATCCTTCGGGGTGCAAAATCCGCGCGCGATGATTGTTCGAGGTGCGCGGATGGAACAAATGTGCCAAAGCACTCTTGAGCGAGCGGTGCCGATGTGCGTACTGCATGGTGTTGTCAGATTCCATTATGCCGTGCCCGGGTGGAAGTGCAAGTGCTACGAACCTGCTGGATCGAGCCAATCAGTTCGACTTGATTGCCCATACCCGTCAACTACTTCAAACTGGTACAGTGAACCGACCTGCCAAGGAAATGTCAGATACTCTTGACCCCCAGGCAAACGCGGTCCATGCCACAGAAATGAGTAACTGGAGATCGGCACCTGCTGTGCTGGTTCTTGTGGCTGTTGTGATGGACGCTGCCAGATTTTGTAGCGAGCCAGCTTGCCCGAAAGTGCGTCTGCAGGAGCTGCAAAGTACGCAGTGACCAGCTGTTCGGCTGGGGTAGTTTGGAGTGTGACGCTTGGTGCAGAAGGCGGTGCAGCTGGGTGATATATATAGAATGGCGTCACCAACGACTGTCCGTCTGGTGCAAACTGTTCTACGAGCACCTCTGATGTGCCCTGATTTTGCGTAATCAGACTATATGGAAGTTGAATTGTTTGAGGCAGCGGCGCTTGCTCAAACTGCAGATTTTGTTCGCCCTGTACCGTTACCTTGAGTGCTGTTGCTGCTGCAGCTGGGTGCAGCTGAATCTCCGCGTCACTTCTGAGACGTTGCACTGCAGTTGATACAGCGGCAATGTATGCAATTGTGGGATTAGTTGGATCAATCGTGTTTCCCGCGCTGATGCGAACTGTGATTTGATTAGTTTCAGGCAGCGTCAACACCGCGGTGCGCCAACCACTGACGACGGGTTGCTGCTGGTTGGCTGCCCCAACTAAGGGTGCATCCTCCCAAGCAAGTTCGTCATTCAGGTAAATGCTCAATGCAGGTTCGTCAAACAGCGGCAACGTTTCCCAAGAGACCAGACAGTACTGCACCAGGATTGTTTGCTCACTGCCTGATGAAAATGTTTGGGTGAGTTGATTGTCTGTGATTAGATTTTGTGTGGCAAATTGCGGGGCTCCGATACGCACCACCGGGCGTGGAACTGCATCGCATTCTGTGCTCTCTACTAGCGACACTGCACCGGCTGTGCCCCAACCCTCCAGTTGCTGCTGAAATTGTCCATTTGTAATTTGCTCCGAAAATTGCGTTGTTGTGTCGGCTATTCTGAACTCCAGCAGCGGCTGTGTTAACTGCCAATGACCCACGCCCCAATTGAACTGGGCAGCAGCCTTGGCAGCGAGAAAAAATGCATTCGCTGGCCAAGGCTGTACGAGGGTGAGGAAGCCAAACAGCAGGGTGAGCAAGACAAACATGGCGCTACTCTGTAGGCCAAGCAGCACCGGCGGTGGTTTGCTTGGCGGTAACGGCAACTGAACCAGTTAAGTTTTTGCCTTGATACTCATCTCCTGCATCGGGTGAAAGTCGAACCATCATGCGGTACTTTTCCTGCTGATTGGTGTTGAGCGTGAGCAGGGTTGCCTGCGTACCATCGGTGCTGATGTAGAGCGGCGTGGTTGCTGGCTGCACTTGATTGGTGACAGGCATCCAGTTGCCAGCAAACCAGCGCTCAACTGCGATCGATTCAATCACGTCAGTACTCAGACTGGGGTCAGACCAGCTCGCACTCAGAGCTGCTCTAGCGTGCAACGGCAACTGGCCCGTATTTTTTACAGTGAACTCCAGCAACTGTGTTTCTCCCGGCTGCCAGTTAGTCACTGCCAGCGGTGTGGACTGGGTAATATCTACCTGCAGCGTGCCGGTTTGCAGAGTATTGGTATCCGTGGTCTGGCGGCTGCTGAAGTATGCAATCGTACTCCCCATGCCAACCATAGTACCCAACAGGGCGGTGACCGCCAGCCCGTTGCGGATTTTGTGATGCAATGGCGCTCGTGCCATAGTGCTCCTTTCAGTGTGTACTGATTGGAGTGTAAAACCGAAAACGGACAAGAACTGTAGCGTTTGCTGGGCAATTTTGATATACTACCAATCTTGAGGGAGTTGCATTTCTCAAGTGTTCTCGGCTCCATCGTCTAGCGGTTAGGACACAGGGTTCTCATCCCTGTAACCGGGGTTCGATTCCCCGTGGAGTCACAGGTCGAATAATTTTTCGGAAAAGAATATGGCCTTCCTGTCAACATCAGAAATTTCCAAAATCCCAACCAAAAACGACATACAAAAAATGTATGATTGGTATCAAGAAGTAAAAACCGCCACATATATCTGGGCATTTATTCTTGAATTTGTATTTCTCAGCTTCATTTCTTGTTCAATATTTGGCGTATTATTTGGTATTCCATGGTTTTTTTACAAACATTTTTGGGGGGTAGTAACAGTCGATACTAAATTCACAGCAATTATCACTATAGCAATTTTCGTCTTAGGAGTAGTCATAGGTAGACACAGCAATCAGAAAAGTAAACCTAAAAAACCAGAATTGAGATAAAAAATACAGATGAGCTATCCACTGTTAGAAGCTTCTTAAGTATTGAGATCAATCAACCAGAGCCAAGCAAGTAAAACTAAGAAAGATTAACTCTTTCGGACACTCTCTTTGTAAAATCAACTAATCTATCAGGTGGTGTCATGAAGGCAGCCAAAACTCTGTATTTTTTGCCTCGAGAAAACAGTTGCATTAAATTTTTTATTGGGAGGAAAACATGGATGACAGGAATAAAGTCATTGAAGCAGAGGTAGGTACGATTGCCAGAATGTTGTGCCCCGAAATTCGAGACAATGATCTCATTGGGTTTGTAACAGAATATGCTTTTTTTCTATTTGACTAAACAAGTCCTTTGC
>CAZBMX010000123.1:0-3254 GCA_964493195.1 uncultured Pseudomonadales bacterium | reverse complement strand
AGAGCTTGCGTCGACGTCTTTGAGCATGTGTTCCAACTCTTTATCATCATCGCTTTTTTTATCTAGCACGTTCAGCTTTTTTTGCATGGCTACAGTCAGGCGTAGCAGTTTAGTGATTTCTTGTTCTGCAATGAGATTGATGCGCAAATTGAGCTCGTCGCGTAGCGTTGCGGTTTGGGAAGCTCGGTTTTGAGAGACTAGCACAAAAATCGACAGAAAAATTGCTTCAAGTGACACGCCCATGGTGAGGAAGCCAAAGGGGTATGGATCAAAGGGTGCAAAACCTGGAATGAAGCCGCTGTTGAGCACGATCCAGCCGATGAAAAAACCCGCGTTCACAAACAGAAACGTAGGCGAGCTACACAACTGAGTTAGCTCGTCTGCCATGCGCGTAGCCAGCGGGCGGGAGCGGCGCGACCTGGCCTCCAGTGTGCGGAAAATGTTGCGTTTGAACTTGCTGGGAGTGGGGGTGGGTTCTGGCATCATTATTTTATTATTGATTCTCAACTGGTTTGCCATTTACGTATACTTTGCCCTTGTAGTTTTGTACTATTACTTCTTTTCCTTTGAGTTCTAGTGATATGGTCATGGACCCACCTCTTTTTGAATTTTGCAGCACTTCTTTTATAGCGTTATCCAATTGAGTTTCACTTTCTTTCCTAGAAAATAATCCCATGCTGAACCCATCATACCAGATAATTAACGACAGATAAACTGATCCCTTTTGACCTCTTTACTTTCGCCTAATTTTCGTGTTTCATACGAGCATGTACCAAACAATATCCGAACCCATTGCCGTCATTGGCGTTTACGATCATGGCAACTTTGTGCCGCGCAAACTCAAATGGAAAGAGCAGGTGCTGCGAGTAGAACAAATTACCATGTTCAGCGATCTGCGCGAAGGCCAAACGCGCAAGCGCATGTACTCGTTGGTGTGCAAGGGTAACCTATACCGGGTGTTGTTCAACCGTGACCGCGAAACCTGGACGCTGGAGGAAATATGGATGGAGTAGCGGCAGTTTTGTCTGATAAACCGCCCGCCGAGCGTCCGCGCCGGATCATGCACGTGGACATCAACTCGTACTTTGCGACTATTCTGCAGCAGGAAAATCCAGCTCTGCGCGGTCGGCCGATTGGGGTGGTCAAAGAACGGGGACGGACGTGCATCATTGCTGCTTCCAAGGAAGCCAAGTTGTTGGGGGTCAAAACTGGCGAGCGTCTGGCGGATGCCCTCAAAAAAGCGCCACAGCTGTTGCCCGTGCCTGCCAAGTTCGAGGTGTACTTGTCGTGTACTCACAAGCTCAACAAAGTCTTCAAGTCCCTCAGCCCTAGTGCCGATATCTTTTCGCTCGATGAAGCTTTTCTGGACATGACCGGCTGTGAACCGTTTGCTCCTGATCTACTCGCCTATGGCAGAATGACGCAGCAGCGCATCAAAGACGCGCTTGGTCAGTGGGTGACGTGCAATGTAGGCATCGCGCACAACAAATTTTTGGCAAAAATGACTGGCGAAGTCTCGCCCAAAGGCAGCGTCACCGAGGTGACGCCAGAAAATATGGATGCACTTTTGGCAAACACACCGTTTGGCAGCGTGTGCGGCATTGGGTATCGCCTAGAAAAGCGCTTGCGACGGTTTGGAGTGACCACGCCACTGATGATAAACCTGCTGGACGATGTCACCCTGCAGCAGGCATTTGGTCCATTTTGGAGCAAAGAGCTGCGGCTAATGGGTTTAGGGCAAGAACCGCATTTTTTCACTCACCAACGCTCGGTGGCGCACATGCAAAGCGTAGGGCGGACGATCACTGGCTATCGGTTAGAAAACGATGAACGGGTCATCAAGCGAGTGTTGCTCAATCTGCTTGAGGAAGCCACCTACAAAATTCGCCACATGCAGCTAGCGGGTCGCAAAGTTGGGATTGCATTGTGGGGTCACGACGGTTTTTGGTCAGCGCACCGAACACTCAAACACTGGGTGCGCCACAGCAGCGAAATTTTTCCGATTTTGTACGATGAACTCTACCAGGGTTGGCAGCGAGAGTTCCCTGTTGTCAAGTTTGGCGTGTGGGTAAGCGGCTTACAACCGATGGACGCAGTGCAGCAGTCGCTGTTCCCAGACGTCGCCAAGCGGGAGCGGGTGAGTCAAGCTTTGGACGCAGTCAATGATCGGTTTGGTGGGTTTACGCTGATGCCGGCAGCATTATTGGGCGGCTCGGTGATTCGGCCAGAGGTGACTGGGTTTTTGGGGGATAAGACGTATCATGGGTTGTAAGCGCTACAGAAACTTATGAGGTATGCTCACAATTAAACACGTTGTATATGAAAAGAATTCCCTATAAAACCGACCAAAAAAATCCACACGTCCAAGCATATAACGAAGCAGTGGAAAAAGGTAAAAAGAGCCAACACGTGTTTCCGAGTGCTGATGGGTGGGTTGTGAAGCGGGCGGGGGCATCGCATGCTGGCTAAGTATTTTCGACGCAAAGTGAAGCTCAAAAATTCGCAGAGTCAATCGCACGGGATCAAGGGACAGCACTGTTTGTACAAGGTAGGGATGGCAGGATTAGAGACAGAAAAGATTTCTGGGTAGCTAGTTAGGGCAGTTTTCTCCACCCCACAACCCCAACCCCGCATCCTTAGTCCGCTGCTCCGCCGCCACATATGCCGCCCGATACCGATGCGGCACCGCACTGTACAGCGACTCCTGGGCATATCCCTGCTCCAGCATCCACAACCCCACATCGCGCCCATCAGGCAAAAACACAAACCGCAGCAAGCGGCCGTAGCGGTCTTGGTCCGATTGGGTGGGATCAGTTTCTAGTCGAACAGACTGCCCGGCAAGCAACTGTGATAGTGCAGCACTCGCTTCTTGACCAAAACACTCAACTGGTTTGCGCGGATCTTTGGTTTCTGGCGTGTTGATGCCTACCAGGCGGACGGTTTTGGTAGCGTCTGCAATGCGGACTTTGATGGTGTCTCCGTCGGTGATGGAAACGACGGGGACTAGGGTCGCTGAGTCGGTGGCGACTCCTTGTACCACTGGGATGGTTGGTGAAGGAGAGGGTGGAGGTACAGGCTCTTGCGTGCTTGTCGGTTGTCGAGCAGGGCGTTGTACTGCCGAAATGAGTACAACTGCCAGCACGAATCCTAGTGAAAACAGTTGTTTTTGCAGTTTTTTGGAAAGCTGTGGCACAGGGACAGTATACTGGTTTTGTGGGGGCGACAATCCACAAAAAAACTCACCAGATGGTGAG
>CAZBMX010000122.1:0-3297 GCA_964493195.1 uncultured Pseudomonadales bacterium | reverse complement strand
AAGTGCGTACTGGTAGGAAAGCGCAGTTTCCCGCTGTTCGATGGTGGTCGCCAAGGCTTTTGCCTCTGCCTTGGCGCGCACTATTCCCGCCCGAGCACTAGCGATGCGCGCCTCTAGGGTGTCTACTTCTTTTTCCAGTGGTTTGGTAGCATCTTCCGATAGTCTTTTGAGGTTGGCAAGCTCGTCAATTTGGCGCTGGAGGTCTTGGACTTCGTCGGCGTGGACAACACCCACGCCTCTGCCACCTTGGAAATATAGTGAGACAACAAACAGAATAATCAGCAACGGCATGAGAGCAAATATTTTGAAGTTGGGCACAGATACCTCATTCTACTACAAGATCTCCGTATTAGCATTTTACTTTTTAATAAGGTACAATACAGCACAGCTCTAAACACCGGATATGTCGAGACCGCCTATCTCAAACACACTATTTTTTTTGCGTGTTACATTCGTAATTCTGTTTACATCAGCTGTTTTGTTGGTTCCTAAGCCAGCGTCTGCACAATTATCCGCTCAGAATGATTGTGAGGATCTTGGCTACTCAATGACTCAAGGGAACCCATATGGTGAAACATTTGCCGAAGGTGACCCAGACAATAAACTAGATATTACTGTTTCAGGAACAAACAGCAATAGTTCTTATACACTTTCTGTTTTTTGGATCCCGCGAAATACAGACTGGAGAAAACAAGGAGAAATTGCAAGCTCCGCTAATGGAACAACCAACCGCTTTACCTCTACGAACGCGGATTTCTTTTCGCATGAGGGTCGTCATGGACTACAACTCAACATTCATACAGCAGGAGGTGACTCGAAGTGTGATTTCATTGGTGACGGCTACGAAGTCATAACAGACAAATATTGTAAGAATGTCTCCATCACTCAAACCCGCAACATAAATGGTCAGAGCGCCATGTGTTATGGCGGCCCAGGGGGCAGCTGCATTGATTCACAGAGTGCTATCACGGTCACAGCTACTATTTTCAAAGGCGGTGTGCCCTCGGTTAACGATCTGGTGCATATGGAATGGTCTGGTGATGGATCAAACCAAGGGACTACCGAAACCACTGATGCGAATGGCGTAGTCACACACACCTGGAATGGTTTGGCACCCGACACCAGCAAGACACTAATCATTGAGGATGGTGTTGTAAATATTAAGGAATGCTCACGTACTCTGACCGTCTTTGATCAATGTGACGATACTGATCCAGAGCAATGCCGCACAACTCCACCTGCAGAAAACCAGGGTGATATTACCCAGCGTGATTCCTACAAGTTTTGTAAACAAATAACCGACGTAAACCTCCGCCAAAAATGCCTCGACTGCACCGAGGTTGACGAAGATGGCGATGGCAACAAAGACTACAAAGGTGTCTGGACTGCCATTGGCTGCATTAAGCGTGATCCTGAAGCCATTGCCCAGAAACTGATTTTGGTCGGCCTCAGTACTGGTGGTGGCGTGTCTATGCTGATGGGATTAGCTGCTGGCTTCATTCTCAGTACCTCACAAGGTGACCCCAAACGCACCAGCGATGCCAAAGACATGATGACCGCCGCGGTAACTGGGTTGCTCTTCATTATATTTTCCGTCACCATACTTCAATTCATTGGCTTCACTGTCCTGAAAATACCTGGATTTGGTGGTTAAACGACCGCAACTGCGCTATAGTGACACTATGAAAAAACTGCAGAACACATTTCGACTTGGCCTGTCAGTCTTTGTTGCTTGCAGTGTGCTGTTCGCCTCGGTAAATGTTGCCATTGCCCAAGTGGGCAATATACCAGGTGGTCAAAATCCTGGTCAGCCAGGCGGTGTTCCTGGGGCCCCACCCCCCGAAGCTGAGTTCGATCCATTTGAAGGCCCAAACAGCCAGACATTTGAGGCACTTAACCCCCTTTCGCTGGGTGGCAACG
This sequence comes from uncultured Pseudomonadales bacterium, assembly GCA_964493195.1. Classification (GTDB taxonomy): domain Bacteria; phylum Patescibacteriota; class Microgenomatia; order UBA1400; family PJMF01; genus CAZBMX01. Next base: position 1,377 of record CAZBMX010000122.1, on the reverse strand, counting down.
AAGACGTTTCTCAGCCACAAGCGTCTGCATACAAAGACGCCCTCTCAACTCCTGGTGGGATAGTGTCTCGACTGCTCGTTTTCTCATTTCCCATGGCAGGATTGATTTTATTCACCATGATCGTGTGGGGTGGCGGAGAAATTTTAGCAGGAGCAGCGAGCAAAAAATCAGTTGATGCAGGTAAGCAGCGCATCACAGCAGCAATCGTCGGTTTCTTACTGCTCTTCAGTTCATACTGGATCATTCAGATTGTGGAAATTATTTTTGGCGTCGTGATTTTCTAGAACACCACAATCTCTTTTGTTGGTGGTAACTCAATTCCCCCCAAACCTGCGTTGTCGAAGCTGGAACTCGGCTATCGCTGCATCCAATTCTGTATCTGAAAAATCTGGGAACAACACTGGAGAAAAAATCAGCTCAGCATACTCACATTGCCAGAGCATAAAACCTGACAGCCGCTGCTCTCCTCCGGTGCGAATGATCAGCTCGGGGTCAGGAATTTCGGCTGTGTCTAAATATCGACTTATGTCTTCCTCCTGCATGTTTGCAAACGAGAAGTTTTCAGCTGCGGCTCGACGAACTGCCCGCACCAACTCATCCCTGCCTCCATAGTTCATAGCAAAAACCACTGTTAAAGCAGTATTGTTGGCAGTTTTTGCTACAGCATCACGCGCGCTTTCTTGCACATCAGCTGGAAAACGCGTCAAGTCACCAATAATGCGCAGCCGTATGTTATTTTCTACAAATAGCTTCAGTTTTTCTGCAAAACCGGTGCGGAACAAACGCATCAACAGCGACACTTCAGCTTCTCCTCGCTTCCAGTTCTCAGTGCTGAACACCCAGAAGGTAAGATGCGTTACTCCACGTTTAATTGCACACTTAATGAGTGGCTCAAATGTTCGCTCTACGGCTGCTTCGTGACCACGTATCCCCGCCAAACCCTGCTGTTTTGCCCACCGACGATTGCCATCAGCAATGATTGCAATATGTTTTGGTACGCCTCCTGTTTGCATAGCGTCACGCCTCCACTCGAGTTCCTACTACTGGCTCTCCGGCTATCGCTTTGGACAAACTGCCGTGCTCGATACCATCTATAATGATGGCAGGAATGCCTTGCCGAGCTAGCGCCAGCGACTCCTCAACTTTGTGAATCATGCCGCCTGTCACATCTGCACCATTTGACCCTGCAATCGCAGCTTGATACGTAGCAAAGGATTCTGCGGTTATCAATGGAATAGTGTTGCCATCTGAATCATATACGCCGTTGGTCTGACCACAATGAATGATCTGCTGAATTGTGTATCCAGCGTCACGCAATGCGAGCGCTGTGTATCCCAACACTCGCTCGGTAGAAAAAATCGTGCAGCCCCGGGCAGT
>CAZBMX010000121.1:0-3298 GCA_964493195.1 uncultured Pseudomonadales bacterium | reverse complement strand
TTGCCTGATCACCCTTAAATGCTGCCACGGTATAAAGGAGTGCTACCTTGAACCCAGCTTGCTTCAGAACAGCATAAAGTAGTGTAGATGAGGTTGTTTTACCATCTGTTCCAGTAATGGCGAGCACGGTGAGCTTCTTGGCAGGAAAGCCATAGCGTATCTCAGCAGGAAGTCCGTTAAATAAGCCAGTTTTGATCAGGTGATACGGCCGCTTTGCGGCGTACAAGATTTTTTTAAGCATATACTAGTACTAATTGTAACATTCTTGTTACTGTTCGGTCATTGATTGTGCTCTATCAGGTTGGATTTGCAAGAGTAAAAAGAGTTTGTTTGCCAGTTTGTACCAGAGAGGTGCAGCTGTTTCTGCAGCCCAAGGTGATGTTGTAGGTTCGGTCAACTTAACGAGCATAATAAATTTAGGATCATCAGGCGGCGCAAATCCTATAAAGCTTGCCACAGTTTTATCTTCATCATACCCACCTGCATTTGCAACCTGTGAAGTTCCAGTTTTGCCTGCTATGGTATGACTTCTAGAAGATGTCCACTGTGCTTCTCCCGTTTGTGCTGCCGTGATCATCATTCGCGTTACTGTGAAAGCAGTGTGAGCGGAGATTACCTGGCGAATTGGTTGGGGTTTATTTTCGATGAGCTCGCCTGAGACAGTGTCCTCTACCGAAGAAACAATCATCGGTCGCATCAATGTTCCCCCATTGGCAATCGCTGCGATTGCTCTAACCATCTGAAGACTGTTTGTACTTATACCTTGGCCAAATGAAATCGTGGCTAGTTCAACCGGTCCCCATTTTTCGGGAAATGGCGTTTCTGTATCTTCCTGCAGTTCAATGCCGAGGGGTTCACCGATGCCAAACTTTTCAACATAAGAACGGAAGCGTTCTGCTCCGAGCAGATCCGTGACATACATCATTGCCGTGTTGTCCGACTTTGCGAGCGCTGTCTCCATCGTGATGTTGGGGTTGTATGCGTCATTCCACGTTCGAATGGTGTATTGACCGAACTGACGAGGTCCAGAGCACTTAGGGCACTCAGTACTAGGTGAGATAACTCCACTATCAATCCCGGCAGCTACCGTGAGAACTTTAAAGGTCGAACCAGGTTCATATAAGTTACTTATGCTGGGATTTTTGTAAAGTTCGGGACTTGTTTGAAAAAATTTACTCGGATTATAGTTAGGATAGCTAGCCATTGCTAAAATTTTTCCTGTTTTTGGTTCCATGATAATGACTTCACCAGCGGACGCTCCATACTGTTGCATGCCAGCTGCCAACTGTGATTCTGCCAGATACTGAATGTCACGGCGAATGGTAGTGGTGACTCGACGACCATCCAAGATGGTACTCGAGAATGTTCCGTCTGATTGCACTAGTGAGCCAAGCGCATCGGTTAACACAGTGTTCGTCATGGTTCGGGCCTTCAGCTCTTTGTCGAGTGATCCTTCTAGACCGAAGTAGCCAATTTCTTGACCACTCTCAGTTTTGCCTACAAAACCCAGCGCATGTGCTGCCATCGATGCTTCAGGATAGTATCTACGGTCGTAAGGGTCAAAGCCCACGCCACGCAACTTCAATTTTTCAATTTCAGCTTTTACGGGAGCCGATACAGTGTATTGTAGATTTATCCAGGACTTATCTTTTTCGAGTTGCGTAGTCAAATCATATTTGATTTTGTCTGTAACGGATGTGAGTTCACTGGCTGAACTTGCTGTTTGCTCAGCGAGTAATGGTGCTAATTGAGCAGCAGCAGTTTTTGGATCTATCTGTAACTCTGTTGGTTGTGCAAACAATCGATAAACCTCTTCATTTCTGACAAGCGTATGACCGTCGGCTGTAAGAATTTCACCACGCTTTCCTGTTCGAGTAATTGATCGAGAGTATTGGTCGTCAGCAGCTAGGCGTAACTCCGCACCTTGTACCACTTGCCAGTATCCGAGTCGTAAAAAAATGGCGAATGCTGTAGCGCACACAAATGCGAAAAACCAGCGGCCGCGCTGAACAATAATTTCGGCTGATATACCGGGGTTATCAGTGGTCATACCATGCGCTTATGGTTGAGTGCTCGCCACAGTTGTTGTGTCGACGACCACAAGGGGTTTAGCGATGGGTGTATATTGATCTGTCGTGGTGATCGGTAAAGCAGAAAGCGCTGTATGTTGAGCAAGTTCTGCTAGCTGTGTCTGGCGCTCAAGCAGTAATGATTGTCGTTCATGTTTTAATTCGGCGATAGTTGAACTATTGAGCACGACACTCCCACCAGTAAGTACGGTTGCAATAGTTTGAGCCATAACAAGTGCTCCTATGCAGATGTAGTATAGTGTGATGGTTTTTGTTGACATATAACTGTATGTATTTAGTTTTTTTCAAAAATGCGCAACTTAGCGCTGCGGGCTCTTGGGTTATTCTTAAGTTCGGTGTCTGACGGACTGAGTGGTTTGCCGGTTATACTGTTGCCTTTGTGTTCGCTTTCCCACTTGCGAAACGCAATCTTTGCGAGACGATCCTCTCCGTCGTGAAACGCAATGGTAACAATTCGGCCACCAGGCTTGATGATTTCAAGTGCTTGCGGTAGCGCTTGTTCGATAGCAACAAGTTCACTGTTGACCGCAATGCGAAGGGCTTGAAAAACCTTTGTAGCTGGATGCAGGTGACCAGATTGGCGGCGCTTTGCTTTGATAATAATTTCGGTGAGTTGTTTGGTTGTAGTAATGGGTTCCGTAGCGCGTTTAATTGCCTTGGCTACGCTTCGGGACTCATCCTCACCTCCATATTCGTGGAATAGACTAGCAAGCTGTGCTTCTGGAACTACTGCCAATAAGTCTTTGGCTTGAACACCGAGTCTAGTGTCCATGCGCATATCCAATGGTCCATCATCATGGACACTAAAACCTCGCTTCGCAGAGGTAAGTTGCTCAGTACTTGTACCAAAGTCAAACAGAATGCCACTGGGGTGTTGCTGTTCTGGTGTTAATTTGTGCAACTCACTATACAGCTGCTCAAAACTAGCATGAATCAGTAGCAATTTTTTTTCTTCAAGTTCTCTGATGAACTGAGTTTGGCCATATGCGATTGCTTCTGAGTCCCAATCGAGCGCAATGACCTTGCCGCCTGCTTTGATGATTGCCTGGGTGTGACCCCCTCGGCCAAATGTGGCGTCTATGTACCAACAATCTGGTTGCACTCGTAGTGCCTGTATAGACTCTTGCAACATTACCGATTTGTGCTGACGATCAATCTCAAACATGTTGTTCGATTTCTAGGCTTTCTGCAATCGTTTCAGCTTGAGA
>CAZBMX010000120.1:0-3351 GCA_964493195.1 uncultured Pseudomonadales bacterium | reverse complement strand
AATCGCATCGGCAGGATTCTCATCGTCCTGCATTCTTCCAGTGACGAAATCACTAGTGGTTTTCCCGCTTGGCGCCGTTAACAGTGCAGTAGTGTTATCTCCAGATGCTGAAATGTTGGTAGAAGCTACGAGTTGGATCGGCGCATCTGATTGTCGAGCCCGAACAAACACAGTCGCTCCTGCCGGAGCATTTGTTGCGCTGCCGCTCGAGGTCATAGCAAAAACTGGCGCTGCACTAGAAGTTCCGCTCATCGCAACATGCGCCGTCACTACCATTTCCAAGTCGTTACCATTCGTTGTGCCTGCCTCAGATAACTTTACGGTATTGCCAAAGGTCACGCTGGTGGCAGTTAGCGATGGCACAGTGTACAAATACGCATCGGTATTGATGCCAGATGCAGTTATCACCACATCACCAGTTGTAATACCTGGATCTGCAGCACCGGTAACAGACCAAGCTGTGTTTATCGTGGTATCACTCCCATTTGTTAAGGCAGTACTCCACACTTTGCCAGATGCAGCACGCAATGAAACGATATTGCCAGTGGCTGAGTTACCCGAAGTGATTGTCACACTGACGTTGCCCGTTTCTGTTCCATCAGCAATCTTTGTGAACACTGTAGAGTACACGCTTCCGGTATCTGCAGCATCACTTCCTGATGTACCTGAGGTTTGATTATTTGATGGTGCAGTCCACCCACTTGGGGTAGATGGCGCATTTGAAGTGTGCTTGTTTGCAACAGACATGATCAGTAAATCACCAGCCTTAATATTGGCTGGATACGCCAAACTCAAGCTAGTGGTACCACTACTCTGTGCTGCAAGATACCGTGCGCCACCATTTGAGTCTGCAGGAGGGACTGCAATCGTGAAGGATGCCCACTGTTCAGTGTTACTGGTAAATGTGCCCGGATCTTCGCTTGATGCAGTTGTCGCTCTCTCTGCGGTATTCGTTGATGCCCCACCCGTACCTGCTGCTGCCTGCGTTTGCAAGTTTGAGTAATTAGTTGGGGCTCCTGAAGCAGTGACCGTTGAGTCACCAGATCGCGTTGCTATCCACAGATGATTGCGTGATGTGCCAACATCAAGACTGGGTGGATCAGAATTAGTACTACTGCCATTATTTGATGCACTGTACGGCACCCCAGCGCCGCTGATTCGCAACACCACATGCGATGATTGCTCAGATGCTGATGTGGTTACTGTTGCAGTATCACTGCCTTCCGCAAATTTATAAAATACTGCACCGCCAGCTATAGTGCTGTTGTAAGCCTGATCTAAACGAATCCATCCACCTGATGCAATGGACATATCAGGACTGCCATCAGAAGAAAACACCAACAACAATAGATCGCCAGCTGTTATACCACTCGGCATTGTTATTGCATGACTTGTCGTATTGACTGCACTGGTTGCGCCCGTCGATCTTGTTTCCACAACTGGAGTTGCTGTACTGGGGACAACCCCAACTTTTTGGTAGCCTGTGTCAGTTGATTTTTTGTATTCAAGCTGGTATTGACTACTCGGTGCATCGTCGGTCGTGTTCACCAGTACACGCAACCGAGTATTTGTTGCAGTAGCCCGTGTGATGTTTGTATCCTGATTGGCCAACCAGGTTGCAGCAGTTTCATTACCGTCATCCGCCCGCCACCTGAAGCCTTCCTGCTCATACACAAGAGAAGAGTAGTCAATATGAATTTTTGGACCATTCGTAGAGGGTGTACCATAATCATAGGTACGGTAAATCTCGCGACCAAAGTTTGCATATGCCGAAGCATCTTGATCACTATTTATCACGATTCCCAACGCATTACCCGAACTCCAGCCACCCCGTGCAAAGACAGCTTGAATTGAGTTGCCCAACACCGTCTGGTTAGTACTATCGTCTGGCCAATTATAGCGAGTTCCATCCGACTTATTAAGATTCTGACTTTCATCAGCAATATATGTCGATACAATCGCTCTTGAACCCGGAGGACTGCCGGAGGAGAATGTACTAGTATTGTCTTCATCAATGGCGGTCATTCGTGCATCCACATTCTGCCATTGAGCGGTGTCTTTCATCAAAGACAAATAAGCGGTATCTACCGTTGCGCTCTGCCCAATTGTGACATTAGTGAATCGAAACCCCTGTCCATAGTTTGCATTGGGCGAAGTACCTACACCACCGAACAGTATTGTTGTTCCGCTGTCGTCATACGCTGAGTCATTTAAAATCGCATCGTCTGCACTGGCAGCAGTATCAGCATCAAAAGTTGCATCAATGACAACGGGAAATTGACGGTTGGGGTCGGCAAGCCAAGCCTTACCCTCGTTTGTGAGTATTTTTTTTAGAATGAACTCTTGACACTGCTTGCCGGGCAGAACCAGTGATTGTGTGCACTCGACTTCATATCTAATACCCAAACTCCGCTTTGTTGGATTTTCAAACTCATATAACACGGGTTCAGCGATCGTCCACAAATTCTCTCCATGCACCGGATCGACGAACTCGTACGAGCGTCCTGCCGGCTGCATTACGGCATTTTCAAATCGCAAATGCTGGCTGATACTTTCAACCGGCTGGTATTTCTGGAACACAAACTCCTCGAGCAACCGAACGCTTTGCACACTGAATCGCACAGATACATTCGGATAGGCGGAGTGATACGTGTAGCTGTTTGCATCAACAGTCCCAGTCACATCCTGCAAGGTTCCTAGTTCATTATTCAGGAGAGTATATGAAATTGAAGCATCACCGACCTGATACCGCACCACATTTGGCGCAGTGCTTTGTTGCTTAAAAAATGACTTAAAACTGTTGTCAAGATTTTGAAATTGGTACGTCCCTGTCCCCCGCTCTATAGTGGTATCAATTTCTTTCCATTCATCATTTGGATTAACGCCAGGTTCTTTGTAGTGGATGGGACCCATTGACGCTTCAAAACTGAACTTTTGTACTCCTTCTTCAGTTTGTCCGCGAAAAAAAGTTTTAGATGTCTGAGTGCGCAACTCAAGTACTTCTTCTCCCGGTGCATACGTGGGCAACGGTGTTTCAACTGATTCACTTACTGCATCACTCGCTGCATGCGCTTTGGCCGTATCGAATACAGTGCCCACATACAACAACCCGTACGTTGGTTGGACAAACTGTGTGGCAATGAACAGGCTAACCAGGAACTTCCTCCGCAATTTCACTATGCGGTTAAGATTAGTTCTGAACCAAGAGTTTTGCTGCAGTGAGTACATACACATTAATTGTTGCTCAAGTAATTTAAGTTGATTTCACCAACTTGTACGGAGTCCCCTCCAGTGTCTGCAGTAACCACAATCCGAATGGTCATGTAGGACCCCGCAGTATACGTGCCGGCA
>CAZBMX010000119.1:2890-3352 GCA_964493195.1 uncultured Pseudomonadales bacterium | reverse complement strand
GAAGATAGCGGCGAGTCCCAAATTTTCAGAGCCCCAGCAACCAAAGTTGATGAAGAGACTGGCGAAGTACTCGAATGGGATGAGTCTAAAGCCGTCGATGTTACACCAGCCGGGTTTGGCCGCATTGCTGCGCAAACCGCCAAACAGGTTGTATTACAAAAAATTCGCGAATCGGAAAAAGATCAGATTTTATCTGATTACCAAGAAAAAATGGGCGAAGTTGTCACTGCTCAAATTCTGCGCATGGATGGCCGAACCGTCATACTTGATATTGGACGTGGACAAGGCATTATGCCTCCAGAAGAGCAAATGCGTGGTGAGTTTTATCGGGTCAACAACCGTATAACCGTGCTCCTTAAGGAGATTCGTGAGACTCACAAGGGACGACAAATAATTGTATCCCGCGCTGACAAACAGCTGGTGGTCAAATTGTTTGAGCGAGAAGTGCCAGAGGTTGCTTCG
>CAZBMX010000119.1:2563-2880 GCA_964493195.1 uncultured Pseudomonadales bacterium | reverse complement strand
ATCCCGCTGATAGCACGTGAGGCTGGCGTGCGTACTAAGTTAGCGGTTCGTTCGACACAAGAAGGCGTTGATCCTGTTGGTTCCTGTGTTGGGCAGCGTGGTGTTCGGGTGCAAGAAGTTATTCGCGAGTTGAATAACGAGAAGCTAGATATCATCCCCTATTCTGAGAATCAGAAAATCTTAATGCAGGGTGCTTTGGCACCAGCAGAAGGAATTAAGATTGAACTTGATGAACTCAACAAGAGTGCTGAAGTCATGGTTCCCGATGATCAACTGTCATTGGCTATTGGTCGAGGTGGTCAAAACGTTCGTCTGGC
>CAZBMX010000119.1:0-2553 GCA_964493195.1 uncultured Pseudomonadales bacterium | reverse complement strand
TACCGCATCACCATTAAGTCCGCGGCTGGTGAAGTGCAGTCTCAAGTCACAGGTCAAGAGGAATATGAAATTGATACGTTCGATGGTCTGACTCCAGAAACCCGCGTATTTTTGGTTGAGCACAAGCTAACAACACTCAATGATTTGGCGCGCTTCAAACAAAAATGGCAGGAGGCGGAATTGGCAGAAGATCAAACACAGCTGTTGTCAAACAAGGTTGCAGCTTTTGAAGCTGAAATGGCAGAGCGTGGCGGTGAAGTCGATCTGAGCAAACCACGCAGAGCTCGAGCCCAATCAACTGAGTAGCGATGGCGCCAATCTTTGGCGTTAGAATTTGAGCAATTTATGGCACAACAAACCAGACCACCAGTCGTCACCATCATGGGACATGTTGACCATGGTAAGACTACGCTGTTGGACTATATTCGCAGGAGCCATGTAGCAGCTCGTGAAGCGGGTGGTATCACGCAGCATATTGGTGCGTACACGATTCAGCACAAAGGCAAGCCCATTACGTTTATTGATACCCCTGGACACGCCGCGTTTAACAAAATGCGCGAGCGTGGGGTTCAGGTGACTGATATTGTTGTGTTGGTGGTTGCGGCCAATGATGGAGTTAAGCCACAAACCATTGAGTCGATTCGGCACATCAAATCGGCTAACGTTACACCAATAGTCGCAATCAATAAAATTGATTTGCCTGATGTAAATCTTGATATTGCTAAATCAGGATTGGCAGAGCATGAGATTTTGGTAACTGAGTACGGCGGCGATGTTGAGGCGATTCCAGTTTCTGCAACAAAAGGTACTAATGTTGACAAGTTATTGGAAACAATTTTATTAACCGCTGAACTTATGGAGCTAAAAGCAGATCCACAGGCACCGCTGCAAGCTGTTGTGATTGAGTCATCCAAGGAAGTAGGAAAAGGACCAGTCGCAACTGTGATTGTTCAGCAAGGTACCCTGGCTGTTCGGCAGGACGTTTTCACCGATACAACTGATGGTCGCGTTCGACTGCTCAGTGATGACAAAGGCGCAAGCATGCAGACGGTAGCACCAGGGTATCCAGCAGAACTAGTCGGCTTCAAATCTGTTCCCTCGGTTGGCGCTCTTGTGCGTGATGCCAGTCAGCCAACTACTGTAGAAACTACCGAAGAAGAAACCATTGAGCAGGATGCGTTTGTTCCTACTGATTTTGGCAAACTATTGGATGATTCCGAAAAACAGAAGTTGACACTGATTCTGCGTTCTGATGTTGAGGGCACCTTGGAAGCCATCAAGCAAACACTAGACACAGAGAGCACACAGCTGCTTATCTCTGGAGTCGGACAAGTGACAGAGCAAGATGTCGAAGTTGCCGACGCTACTAACTCAGTGATCATTGCATTTAACACACCTGTATCTGGGAAAATCAAAAAATTGGCCAAAGCTGCAGGGGTGAAAATCAAACACTACACGATTATTTACCAACTGATTGAAGATTTGCAAAAACAAATGCTCAAGTTGCTTGAACCAAGCATTGACGAAGTCGTCATTGGTGAAGCAGAGATTTTGCAGGTTTTTGAGATGCGTGGCGATCGTATTGCAGGTTGCAAAGTACTCAGTGGAGAAATTAAGCGGCATGACCTATTGCATCTGAAACGAGGTGAGATGGTTGTAGCTAATCCAGTCATCAAGTCAATGATGTCAGGCAAAGAAGAGATTCAATCAATCAAAGCAAAAAATGAGTGCGGCATGACTTTCCGCAATCGCAAACTTGATTTCCAGATAGGAGACCATATTATTGCGTACACGACCGACGACAGCGAGTAGTATTTTCACTTGAGGTGTGATATAATTTCTAGGCTATCATGGTTACTTTGTGTGTTGGTGATTTGGCGATTTAGCCTCACGAGCACAACAAGGGACGTTTCTGCCAGAGGCAGAACACAACAGAAAGGAATACCATGGCTTTATCAAAACCACAGAAAAATCAGATTATAGCTGATTTTCAGTTGTTCGAGGGTGACACTGGATCACCAGAGGTGCAGATTGCGCTCCTGACCTACTCTGTGCAAGAATTGACCAGACATCTTGCCGCTCACAAGAAGGATGACCACTCACGTCGTGGCTTGCTGAAACAAGTTGCGAAGCGCCGTCGATTGCTTAACTTTCTGCTTAAGCGCAGTGAAGAGCGATATCGCAAATTAATTGACAGGCTTGAATTATCAAAATAAATCAATCTAAATCAAAACAGAAAAGACCCTCCAACAAGAGGGTCTTTTTGCTGCTTGACACCGTAGACTCTCATTCTCTAAGCTGATGTATAGGTACAATTAGTGCGTGGAGTTCTGTTTTTTTAGTAGTTATAGAAGGGAAATCATGTTTTCGTCAAAGCGACAAAAAAAGAAGGGCCTACTTTCCAGTTTAAGCGGAATGTTCGGGCTGTTTGTATTGGTTGTTCTTGTCGCTGGCGCAGCGGCAGCATTTATGTTGACCGGCAAGTCTCAGGAGTTGCGACAACAGGCAGCAGGTGAAAACTGTGGCCAGTTCCATCACAATGAACAGGGATGC